>JAEUMC010000595.1 GCA_016793415.1 Devosia sp.
GGCGTTATTGCACTCGGTGGAACTCGTGCGAGTTCCAGTTCCAGTACCACCCGCCGATCGAAACGCTGCCGTCCTGCGCCGGGCTGACATTGAAGCCTTCGACGCGCTTGGAGTTGTAGACCACCATGCGCGGCAGGCCGAAATACGGGATCAGCGCCACGTCCTTGGCGATGATTGCTTCGTACTGGTTCATCAGTTCAGCACGCGCCGCCGCATCCGGGGTCTTCAGCGCCTCGTTGGCGAGCTTGTCGGCCTCCGGGTTGCAGTAGCCGGTGGTGTTGGTCGGCGAGTCGCAGCCATAGACCGTCAGGATTTCCTTGGCGTCATTGTAGGGACCGCCATGGCTGATGATCTGGAAGTCACCTTCCGGCAGGCGGGTGCCGAACTGGATCGCTGCCGGGGCGAAGTCGGCATTCACCTTGATGCCGATTTCGGCGAGGAACGACTGCACGATCTCGAAGGTGAGCTCGCGCCGCTCGTTGCCCGAGGTGCTGAGATAGCCGAACTCCAGCCGCACGCCGTCGCACTCGAACACCGTGTCGGCGCCACGCACGCAGCCATTCTGCTCGAGCAGCGCGACCGCGCCGGCCGGATCGTAGTCGAGGCTCGAGAAGTTGGGCTTGTAGTAGGGGCTGGTCGGCTCGAAGAACAGGCTCTGCGTCGGCTTGGCCTCCGGGTCGATCGGCCCCATCAGGTTCTCGACCAGCGCCACGCGGTCGATACCCATGCCGATCGCCTGGCGGACGAACGGCTTGTCGAGGCCGGGAGTCTTGAGGTTGAAGCGCATGAACTCGGTGACGAGGCCAGAGCGGGCATTCACCTTCATGCCGTCGAGACCGGCCACCGCGCTGATGATCTGCGGCTGCGGCTGCGGGTCGGAAGCGTCGATCTCGCCCGAGCGCAGCAGTTCGAGGAGCGTATTGGTTTCCGGTACGAAGCGGATGACGATGCGGTCGAGCTTGGGGCCGTCGGCCCAGTAATGCTCGTTCTTGACGAACGAGATCTGCTGACCCTTTTCCCACGCCTCGAACTTGAAGGCGCCATTGGTGACGCCCGGCCCGTCGCGCCAGGCGGTATCCCAATCCTTGCCCTCGAGATCGTGCTTGGGCAGCAGCAGCGGGAACATCTGCTGGTAATAGGCGTAGGGCTGGCTGAAATCGAAGCGGATCACCTTGTCGCTGATGATCTCGTAGCCGGTGATCAGGTCGTAGGGCCGGCGATTGGCAATGGTCCAATCCGGGTTGACGATGGTCTCGTAGGTGAAGGCGTAGTCCGCCGCCGTGATCGGCGTGCCGTCGTTCCACACCGCATCGTCGCGGATGGTGTAGGTCACCGTGAACGGGTCGTTGGTGATCTCGGCTTCCTTGGAAATGATGAACGGCACCGGGTCGGCGCCGGGCGGGAAGCGGTAGGTGCCGACGTTGAACAGGCCACCCGTTGCCGACGCCGCACCACCGCCGGCGCTCGGGTGCAGGATATTGAGGCTGCCCGGTTCCTGCTCGTGTGCAAAGACCATGGTGCCGCCTTCCGCCGCGCTTTGAGCAGCTGCTGGCGACAGTCCTGCCGCGACCAATAGCAGTGACGTCAGGGCGAGTTTGAACAAGCCGCTGCGAGGGCGGCTGCCGAGTATGTTCATTGCTAGCTTCTCCTCCGGAACGGCCTGGCGTGTTGCTTCAGGCCGCACTCAACGCCTCCCCCTCAGGAGGCAAATACTTACGTCATTCGGGAAAAACGTGTCCCATATTTGGAACAAGTCGTTCCAATGCTGAGAATATTCGACGTGGCAGTGAAAGCTGTCAATGCCGCGCGGCCCGTCCATCCGTCCCACTTTAGGCTATGACAGAAAGGCTACCGTAGGTCCGACCGGGTCTCTTGCCTCGCCTCTGGCCACGTCGGCAGCTTGCCCACGTGCACAAATGTCCTCACGACAGGATTGAACGCGCGCCGCTCCGGATCGCGCTATTAGGCAGGCAATGTCGGGGGGACCGAACCCTCCGTGTCCTAGCTATGGGAGCCATGTGCACATGGATCGTGCAGCCTATTTCCGTTACGCCGGCGAAAACGCCCGCAACGTCGTGTTCCCGCTGGGTGGCATCGGCGCCGGTTCGATCGGCATCGGCGGCGATGGACGCCTGCGCGACTGGGAGATCTACAACCGGCCGAGCAAGGGCAGCGTTAACGGCTTCTCGCATTTCGCCGTCAGGGCCGAGCGTGACGGCAAGGTGCTCGATACCCGCGTGCTGCACGGCCCGTTCCAAGGGTCGCTCACCGGCGATCACCTGGGCAAGCACTTCAACTCGTTCGGCTTCGGCGTGCGCCGCGAGCACATGGCGGGGTTCCCGAGCTTCGAGGCGGCGACCCTCTCAGGTCCCTATCCGGTGGCGACCCTCGATTTTGCCGACCAGCGCTTCCCCGGCAAGGTGAAGCTCGAGGCCTTCAGCCCCTACCTGCCGATGGAGAGCCGACTCTCGAGCCTGCCGGTGGCGCAGTTCGTGTTCACCCTCGAAAATACCACCGACGCCGCCATCGACTACACGCTGTTCGGCTGCCTCGGCTTCGAATTCCGCGACCAGTCGGTCATCACCGCGAGCAGTGCCGATGGGCGCACGACGCTCTCGGGCCGCTCCACCTCGGATCGGAAGTCGATCCATTACAGCGAACTCAGCATCTCCAGCGACGCGGCCGAAACCAGCTACCAGCGCCACTTCTTCCGTGGCAGCTGGTTCGATGCGCTCGAAGTCTACTGGCAGGACATCAGCCGCCCCGGCCGGCTGAAGGATCGCTTCTACGACAACGGCACGGAACGGCGCGCCCTGTCGAGCGGCGCGCTGGCCGAGCACTCGACGCTCGCCTGCCACCTGGCCATCCCGGCCGGCGAAAGCCGCACCGTCCGCGTCGCCATCGCCTGGTATGTGCCCAATGCCAGCAAATACTGGGTGTCGAGCAGTGCGCTGATCGGCGAGCCCAAGGACATTCCCAGCGTCTGGAAGAACTACTACGCCACGCAATGGGCGAGCGCCGATGCGGTGCTGGCCGAAACCTTCTCGGAGTGGGACCGGCTTGCCGGCCAGACCAAGCGCCTGCAGTCCGAACTCCTCGCCTCGACGCTGCCCGATGCGGTGCTCGACGCCGTCTCGGCCAATCTGTCGATCATCAAGACGGCCACCGTGCTCCGGCTCGAAGACGGCACGTTCTACGGCTGGGAGGGCTGCCATCCCGATGCCGGCTCCTGCGAGGGCAGTTGCACCCATGTGTGGAACTATCAGCAGGTGCTGCCCTTCCTGTTCCCCGACCTCGAGCGCTCGATGCGCGAGGCCGATTTTACCTACAACCAGCGGCCCGGCTCCGGCGGCATGACCTTCCGCCTGTCGCTGCCGCTCGGCATCGGCACCTCGGATTTCCGCCCCTGCGTCGACGGGCAGTTCGGCAATGTGCTGAAGGCCTATCGCGACTGGAAGCTGACCGGCGACCTCGCCTGGCTCAGGCAGATCTGGCCACACGTCAAAGCCGCGATCGGCTATGCCTGGCACCCGGACAACTACGACAAGTGGGACCCGGAGAAATCCGGCGTGCTCACCGGCCGCCAGCACCACACGCTCGACATGGAGCTGTTCGGGCCCAACTCCTGGCTCAATGGCTTCTACCTCGCTGCGCTCCATGCCGGCGCCGAGATGGCACGTGCAGTGGGTGAGGCCGATACGGCCGCCGAGTATGCCGAAATCTATGCCCGCGGTCGCAAGTGGACGCACGAGCACCTGTTCAACGGCAGCTATTTCGTCCAGCAGGTCGATCTCGGCGACAAGGCTCAGCTCGCCCCCTACGAGGTCGATCGCGGTCACTTCGTCCGCGGCTCGATCTACGACCTCTACTGGTCCGACGAGCATGGCGAGGTGAAGTACCAGATCGGCGAAGGCTGCGAGATCGACCAGGTGCTGGCCCAGTGGCACGCCGGCCTCTATGGCCTCGGCGACATTTTCGAGCCCGCGCAGTTCGTTTCGGCGGTCCGCGCCATCTACCAGCACAACTTCAAGCGCCGGCTCGGCGACGAGGCCAATCCGTGCCGCGTCTTCGGGCTGGAGAACGAGGCCGGCACGCTGATGTGCGCCTGGCCTGCGGGCGCCGAGCGTCCGGCTATTCCGGTGCCCTACAGCCAGGAGACCATGCATGGCTTCGAGTATGCCTTCGGCAGCCAGTTGATGATGATCGGCGAGCTCGACAAGGGCATCGAAGTGTTCGCCGCGGTGCGTGACCGCTATCGCGGGCACAACCGCAACCCGTTCAACGAGATCGAGTGCGGCTCCAACTACGCCCGCTCGATGGCGAGCTACGCTGCCGTGCTGGTGCTCTCAGGCTTCTCGTTCGACCTCAGCGAGGGACGTATCGCTTTTGCTCCCAAGCTGATGAGCGAGGGGCGCTTCCGCTCGCTCTGGTCGACCGGCACCGCCTGGGGCAGCGTTTCCATCGATGACGGCGAGGCGCGTCTCACCGTCATCGGCGGCACGCTCGAGGTCGCCGAAATCACCATCTGTGGCGTGACCTTCAAGGCCGAGGCCACCGACCATTTCGGCGGCAAACCCGAACGGCGTGACGGCCGGTCGATCTTCAACCCCGGCATGGGCTTGATGCTCCGCCATGCGGGGATCGCCGTCAGCAACCAACCGGACATCGCAAGCAACTAAGCCAGCGCCAACAGGGAGGACCCTATGCGCACCCGATTGACCCTCAGCGTCATGGCGCTCGCCATGGCCGCATCGCCCGCGCTCGCCCAGCCGGCGGCCGATATCACCGCCAAGCTCACGATCTTCCAGCCGGTCAACCAGCAGATGATC
>JAEUMC010000597.1 GCA_016793415.1 Devosia sp.
TCGGCACCTCGACCGTCAATTTCCCGGAGCCGACGGCAAGCCTCTTGTGCTATGCCGCCGGCTGGACCCTGTTCCTCGTCGGCGCCGCGACGGCGCTGTCCTTCGGTATCGGCATCACCATGGGCATCTGGTCGGCCTGGCGTCGCGGCGGCTTCTTCGACACCTTCTTCACCCCGATCAACGTGATGCTCAACGCCTTCACCCCGGCGGTCGTGGCGCTGCTGCTCTGGTACGCCTTCACCATGCAATGGGCGATCTTCCCGTTGGGGCGCGCCCACGAGATGAACCTCACGCCCGGCTTCAATCTCGAAACGGTGCTGAGCGTCGCCTGGCATGCCGTGCTGCCGGTCGCCTCGATCGTCATCGTCAGCTTCGGCGCCTGGCACCTGGGCATGCGCAACACCATGATCAACCTGCTCAACGAGGATTTCGTGCTGCTCGCCAAGGCCAAGGGCCTTTCCGACCGGCGCATCCGCAACCGCTACGTGGCGCGCAACGCCATCCTGCCGCAGATCACCTCGCTGGCTTTGTCGATCGGCTACGTGCTGGGCGGTGCCTTCATCACCGAGGTGGTGTTCAACTATCCCGGGCTCGGCAAGTTCACGCTCAATGCCATCCAGACCCGCGACTATTCCTTCATCCAGGCGCAACTGATCCTGCTCACCATGAGTGTCCTCGTCGCCAACCTCGCCTCCGACGTCCTCAACGTCATCCTCGACCCGCGCCTGCGGTCGATCGGGAGGGCGTGATGACCGACATCCTCCCCGCCATCGCCACCGCCGTCCCGCGCGCCGAACTCACTGCACCGACTCAGCGCGAGCTGATGGCCGAACTCGGGGTCCGACCGCGTTCGCGCCTGCTCGCCAGACTCCCCGGCTGGGCCCAGCTGTTCGTCACCAACAAGAAGGGCATGGTCGGGCTCGCCATCCTCGCCATCTTCGTGGCCCTGGCCCTGCTGGCGCCGCTGATCACCCCCTACGATCCCTATCGTCGCGCCGGCAAACCGCATGTGCAGCCGGGGGTCGAGCACTTCCTCGGCACCTCGCGGCAGGGCAAGGACAATTTCAGCCAGCTGCTCGAAGGCAGCCGCTCGAGCCTCACCGTCGGTTTCATCGCCGGCTTCTCGGCCACCCTGATCGGCCTCGCTGTCGGCATCTCGGCCGGCTATTTCGGCGGCAAGACCGACGAGGTGCTGACCTTCTTCGTCAACGTCTCGCTGGTGCTGCCAGCGCTGCCGCTGATCATCGTGCTCGCCAGCTTCATCGAGGAGGCGTCGCCGACCGTAATCGGCCTGGTGCTTGCCTTGACCGGCTGGGGCTGGAGTGCGCGCACCATCCGCACCCAGACCCTGGCGCTGAAGAGCCGCGAATTCGTGCTCGCCGCCGAACTGATGGGCGAGAAGAAGTGGCGGATCATCGTGCGCGAGATTCTGCCCAACATGAGTTCGTTCGTGGTCGGCGGCTTCGTGCTCGCCACCATTTACGGCATCCTCGCCGAGGCGGCGCTGGAGTTCATCGGGCTCGGGAGTCCCAACTCGGTGACCTGGGGCACCATGCTCTACTGGGCCATGCGGGCCCAGGCGCTGCAGACCGGCGCCTGGTTCGAGATCTG
>JAEUMC010000644.1 GCA_016793415.1 Devosia sp.
TCGGCCATCGCCTGGGCGGCGGCGGCCGAGCAGCGCATGCCGCTCTGGCAACATTTGCGTCGCCTCAGCAATCTCGACCCTGAAGCCCAGCACATCCCGGCCCCGATGATCCAGGTCTTTGGCGGCGGCCGCCATGCCGGCAACCGTATCGATATCCAGGACTTCCTCATCCTCGCGGTCGGCGCCAGGAGCTTCGTCGAGGCCACCGAGCAGATCGCCGAGGTCTATATGGCGGCCAGCAAGGCCATGGTGGAACAAGGCAAGCTCAACGGCGTCGCCGACGAAGGCGGCGTCTGGCCGGATTTCACCGCCAATGAAGATGGGCTGGAGCTGCTCACCCGCGCCATCGAGAGGGCTGGCCTCCGTCCCGGCGCCGATATCGGCATCGCGCTCGACGTCGCCGCAACCTCGTTCTACGCCGATGGCGCCTACCGCCTGTCCCTCGACGGCAAGGCGCTCTCGACCCTCGAGATGATCGAGCTGCTGCAATCCTGGGTCGCCGCCTATCCGATCGTCTCGCTCGAAGACCCGCTCGCCGAGGACGACGATGCGGGCTTTGCCGAGATCACCCGACGGCTGGGCAAGTCCATCCAAATCGTCGGTGACGATTATTTGACCAGCTCGGAGTCCCGAGTTGCCCTTGCCGCAGAACAGCGATGCTGCAATTCGGTGTTGCTCAAATCGAACCAGTGCGGCACCCTGGCCGAATTGATTGCTGCAAGCACGCGCGCCCGCGCCGCGGGCTGGAATACCATCCAGTCCGGCCGCTCCGGCGAAAGCGAAGATGTGACGCTCAGTCATCTGGCCGTTGGTTTGATGTCCGACCAGATCAAGGTCGGCTCGATGACGCGCTCGGAACGGACTGCAAAGTGGAATGAAGTGATCCGCATCGAGGGTTACTACGTAGCACCTCGATACTGGCGCTTCACCATTCCCCGGCAGTAGTCCAATGAAGGGGCAGTTTGGGGGATTCGTTGGGGGACGCAGACAGACGCAATGGCGCGGGCCGGCCGGTACGCGTTGAAGATGTAGCACGCGTCGCCGGTGTGTCGCCGATTACCGTCTCGCGTGCCCTCTCCTACCCCGACAAGGTCAAGGAAGAGACCCGGGCCCGCATTCTCGAGGCAGTCGCCCAGACCGGTTATGTCGTCAACCGCTTCGCCTCCTCGCTGCGCTCCGGTCGCTCCAACGTCATCACCGTCTTCGTGGCGAGCCTGCTCAACCCCCATTTCGCCACCTCGGTGCAGGGCATCGTCGATTCGGTCGACGGCAGCGGCTATCACCTGATGTTCGCGCAGACCGGCTATTCCGAGATGCTGGAGATCGACGTCGTCGAGTCAGTGCTGCCGTTCCGCCCTGCCGGCGTCGTCTTCACCGGTGTGGTGCGCGCCGACAAGACGCGTCAGGCGCTGCAGAAGCTCGGCATTCCAGTGATGGAGATGTGGGGCAACCGCCCCGATCCGATCGACATGCTGGTTGGCTCGTCGAGCTACGATGCCGGCCGGCTGATGGGCGAGCATTTCGGCGAACAGCGCTTCCGCCACGTCGCCTATTGCGGCCATACCATCGAGCGCACGGCCCAGCGCATCGAAGGCTTCCGGCACGGGCTCGCCAAACACGGGCTGGAGCTCGAGCTGATCCACCCCATGGATGGCACCCGCAGCTTCGCCGACGGCGTGGCGGCACTGGACAGCATTCTCGAGGCGATGCCGAACTGCGACGCCATCTTCTTCGGCACAGATGTGCTTGCCGCCGGCGCCGTCACCCGCGCCCTCGATCGCGGCATTGCGGTGCCCGATCAGGTCGCCATTGCCGGCTATGGCGACCTCGAGTTCACCCAGCACGTCCGCCCCTCGCTGACCTCGCTGCAGGTCTCGAGCTACCAGATGGGCCGCGAGGCCGGCCGCATGCTGATCAAGCGTCTCAACGGCGAGCCCATCGCCGAGCCGATCGTGCTGCAGCCGATCAGCCTCGAAGCCCGCGACAGTACTCGGCGCTGATCCCTCCATCGTGCTCCCGTCCCCGGGCACGACGCGCATCCGTCCGATCAACAAGCGCGGCCGGAGACCGACACGCCCCCATCCCGCCCATTGCAACCCGACATTCCGGTCTCTATCATCGCCTCTGGTACGATCCTCCCTCAATCGAAGGAATGCCTGCCCAGTCCGTCGGGATTGGGCTATGGATCGTCGAGACAGCCTGTTGATTTGAGGAGATCACTATGAGTTCGGGTAAAGGCGAGACCAGCAAGGGCAAAAAGCTCCGGTCGCGCGCCTGGTTCGATAATCCGGAAAACCCGGACATGACGGCGCTCTATCTCGAGCGCTATCTCAACTACGGCATTTCGCGCGAAGAGCTGCAGTCCGGCAAGCCGATCATCGGCATCGCCCAGACCGGCTCGGACATCTCGCCCTGCAACCGCCACCACCTCGAGCTCGCCAAGCGCGTCCGCGAAGGCATCCGCGATGCCGGCGGCATTGTCATGGAGTTCCCGGTTCACCCGATCCAGGAAACCGGCAAGCGTCCGACCGCCGGTCTCGACCGCAACCTTGCCTATCTGAGCCTCGTCGAAGTGCTGTACGGCTACCCGCTCGACGGCGTGGTGCTGACCATCGGCTGCGACAAGACCACCCCGGCCATGCTGATGGGTGCCGCGACCGTCAACATCCCGGCGATCGCCCTGTCGGTCGGCCCGATGCTCAACGGCTGGTTCCGCGGCGAGCGCACCGGCTCGGGCACCATCGTGTGGAAGGCGCGCCAGATGATGGCCGCCGGCGAGATCGGCTACGAGCAGTTCATCGAGCTGGTGGCGTCCTCCGCCCCCTCGACCGGTTACTGCAACACCATGGGCACCGCCTCGACCATGAACTCGCTGGCCGAGTCGCTCGGCATGCAGCTGCCCGGTTCGGCCGCCATCCCGGCGCCCTATCGCGACCGGCAGGAAATGGCCTGGCGCACCGGCAAGCGCATCGTCGAGATGGTGCACGAAGACCTCAAGCCCTCGGACATCCTGACCAAGGACAACTTCATCAACACCATCGTCGTCAATTCGGCGATCGGCGGCTCGACCAACGCCCCCATCCACATCAACGCCATCGCCCGCCATATCGGCGTCGAGCTCAACATCGACGATTGGCAGAAGCACGGCCACAAGGTGCCGCTGCTGGTCAACATGCAGCCGGCCGGCGAGTACCTGGGTGAGGATTACTACCATGCCGGCGGCGTGCCGGCGGTGGTCAACGAGCTGATGAAGCAGGGCCTCATCCGTGAGAACGCCCCGACCGTCAACGGCAAGTCCATCGGCGAGAACTGCCGCAACACCCCGATCCAGGACGACAAGGTCATCCGCCCGTTCTCCAACCCGATGAAGGCCGAAGCCGGCTTCCTGGTGCTGCGCGGCAACCTGTTCGACAACGCCATCATGAAGACCTCGGTGATCTCCGAGGAATTCCGCCTGCGCTACCTCAACGACCCCAAGGATCCGGGCGCGTTCGAGGGCAAGGCCGTGGTGTTCGACGGGCCGGAGGATTACCACCACCGCATCGACGACCCCTCGCTCGAGATTGACGAGCACACCCTGCTGTTCATGCGTGGCGCCGGCCCGATCGGCTACCCGGGTGCCGCCGAAGTGGTGAACATGCGGCCGCCCAACTACCTGATCAAGAAGGGCATCACCTCGCTCGCCTGCATCGGCGATGGCCGCCAGTCCGGTACCTCGGGCTCGCCCTCCATCCTCAATGCCTCGCCCGAAGCGGCGGCCGGCGGCAACCTCGCCATCCTCAAGACCGGAGACCGCGTCCGCATCGACCTCAACAAGGGCCAGGCCGACATCCTCATCTCCGCCGAGGAGATCGAGCAGCGTCGGGCCGAACTGCATGCCGCCGGCGGCTACAAGTATCCGGCGCACCAGACGCCGTGGCAGGAAATCCAGCGCGGCATCGTCGACCAGCTTGGTTCCGGCGGCGTCTTGAAGAACGCCGTCAATTACCAGCGCCTGGCGCAGACCGCCGGGCTGCCACGCGACAACCACTGACAAAACTCTGAGGGGGCCAATCAAGATTGGCCCCTTTCTTCTTGCGCCGGCCGTTGAGATGGGCCAACAAGCCGCCGCAATGTTTGACGAACAAGTGACGGTCAGCGCACTATCGAGGGCGCTTGAGGCGGGTGAGGGCTCGATGTCTGATATTCTGGACTATTGCAAAGGGCGGGAGGCGCAGACCTTCAAGCCCGGTCAGGTGTTGATCCGT
>JAEUMC010000655.1 GCA_016793415.1 Devosia sp.
CGTGTTGCAGGATCAACTGGGTGTTGCGGGCGATGCGGGCGGAGAATTCCGTCGGCAGCGCAATGGCTTCGTCGAAGCTGTTGGTGTGAAGGCTCTGGGTGCCGCCGAGCACTGCAGCCAGCGCCTCGATGGTGGTGCGGACGATGTTGTTGTGCGGGTCCTGCTCGGTCAGCGACACACCGGAGGTCTGGCAATGCGTGCGCAGCACCAGCGACTTCGCGTCCCTGGCCCCCAGCTGGGTCATGAACTTGTGCCACAGCGTCCGCGCGGCGCGGAGTTTTGCCACCTCGAGGAAGAAGTTCATGCCGATGCCGAAGAAGAAACTCAGCCGCGGCGCGAAGGCATCGATATCGAGGCCGCGGGCCTGTGCCGAGCGCACATACTCGATGCCGTCGGCGATGGTGTAGGCCAGCTCCTGCACGGCGGTCGCCCCGGCCTCGTGCATGTGGTAGCCGGAAATCGAGATCGAATTGAACTTCGGCATGTGCTGAGCAGTGTAGGCGATGATGTCGCCGACGATCCGCATGCTCGGCGCAGGCGGGTAGATGTAGGTGTTGCGGACCATGAACTCCTTGAGGATATCGTTCTGGATGGTCCCGTCGAGCTGGGCCTGTTTCACCCCCTGCTCTTCCGCCGCGACGATGAACATGGCGAGCACCGGCAGCACGGCGCCGTTCATGGTCATCGACACGCTCATCTGATCGAGCGGGATGCCGTCGAACAGAATTTTCATGTCCTCGACGCTGTCGATGGCGACGCCGGCCTTGCCGACATCGCCGGTGACCCGCGGATGATCGCTGTCGTAGCCGCGGTGGGTGGCAAGGTCGAAGGCGACGCTGAGGCCCTTCTGGCCGGCCGCGAGGTTCTTGCGATAGAAATCGTTGGACTCGCGCGCCGTGGAGAAGCCGGCATATTGCCGGATGGTCCAGGGCCGGTTGGCATACATGGTGGCGCGCACGCCGCGGGTGAACGGCGCGGCGCCGGGGAGGGACGCGGCGACGGCGGGGTCGACATCGTCAGCGAAGTAGGCGGGGCGGATCGGGAGATCGCCGTAGTCGCGATTCAGCGACTCCACCGGAGTGTCGCGCAGGTCTTTCTGGGCGAGTTTGGCCCAGTCGGCGAAAGTCGGAGACTTGTGCATGGGCCCCACCCTCATCCGGCCTGTCGGCCACCTTCTCCCATCAAGGGAGAAGGCCCGACTGTGACTTTTGCGACGGTCGCCTTCTCCCCTTGTGGGAGAAGGTGCCCGAAGGGCGGATGAGGGGTGGGCCACGCGTTCCGGACCATCGTCATACCGCCTCGAACTCCAGGATCACCTCGTCTACCGCCAGCACCGAACCGGGCTTCACGCGGACCTTGCTGATCCGGGCGCGCTTTTCGGCCTTCAGCACGTTCTCCATCTTCATCGCCTCGACGATGGCGAGGGTCTGGCCGTCTTCGACGATATCGCCTTCGGCGACATCGATGCGGACGATCTGGCCGGGCATCGGGCAAAGCAGGAATTTCGAAAGGTCCGGCGGGACTTTCACCGGCATCAGCGGCATCAGGTCGGCGACGTGCGGCAGCAGCACCCTGGCGACAAGATCGGCGCCGCGCCAGCGCAGGCGGAAGCCGCCGGTGACACGGTCGAGCTTGACGTGGTGCAGGCGCCCATCGACGCGGGCGATGCAGAGGCTGTTGCCCGGCTTCCAGCCGCTTTCGACCAGCAGCTTCTTGCCATCCGGGGCGGTGAGCCAATACTCGATGCCGTCGGCGCGCACCGAGAAGTCCCAGCGCTGATCCCCGATGATCACGGCGCGGGGCTCGGGCGTCGTCGGGTAGAGCCGCTTGTCGAGGGCGAAGGCCGAGCAGCAGGCGAGCGCCGCCAGATGCGTAAGAGATTCCGCATCCGGCGCTACGCCGCTGAAGCCGTTGGGAAATTCCTCGGCGATGTAGCCGGTGGTGAGGCGGCCGGCGCGGAACCGTTCCTGCCCCATGACGGCCGAGAGGAACGGGATATTGTTGCCGACGCCCTCGAGTTCGAACTCGTCGAGCGCCACTTCCATGGCGTCGATCGCCTCGCCGCGTGTCGGCGCCCAGGCGCAGAGCTTGGCGATCATCGGGTCGTAGAAGGTCGAGATCTCGCCGCCCTCGGCGACGCCGGTATCATTGCGCACCACGAGGTCGGATGAAACCTCCTCCGCCGGCGGGCGATAACGAGTGAGCCGGCCAGTGGAGGGCAGGAAGTTGCGGAACGGGTCCTCGGCGTAGATGCGGCTCTCGATGGCCCAGCCGGTTATGCCGACATCGGCCTGGGTCAGCGGCAGTTTCTCGCCCGCTGCAGCGAGGAACATCAGCTCGACCAGGTCGAGCCCGGTGATCAGTTCGGTGACCGGATGCTCGACCTGCAGGCGGGTGTTCATCTCGAGGAAATAGAAGTTGCGGTCCTTGTCGACGATGAATTCGACCGTGCCGGCTGAGGTGTAACCCACCGCCTTGGCGAGGGCGACGGATTGCTCGCCCATGGCCTTGCGGGTTGCGGCATCGAGGAACGGCGACGGCGCCTCTTCGATCACCTTCTGGTTGCGGCGCTGGATCGAGCACTCACGCTCGTTGAGCCACAGCACGTTGCCGTGCTGATCGCCGATCAGTTGGATCTCGATGTGCCGTGGCTCGGTGACGAATTTTTCGATGAAGATGCGATCGTCGCCGAAGCTGGAGGCAGCTTCCGATTTCGAGCGCTCGAACCCCTCGCGGGCTTCGGCATCATTGTGGGCAATGCGCATGCCCTTGCCGCCGCCACCGGCCGAAGCCTTGATCATCACCGGGTAGCCGATGGTGCGCGAGATGGTGACCGCTTCTTCGGCGTCGGCGATGAGACCCATGTGGCCGGGCACGGTGGAGACGCCGGCCGCGGCGGCGAGCTTCTTGCTGGTAATCTTGTCGCCCATCGCCTCGATGGCTTTGACCGGCGGACCGACGAAGATGATGTTTTCGGCCTCGAGGGCAGCGGCGAAGGCGGGGTTCTCGGAGAGGAAGCCATAGCCCGGGTGGACGGCTTCAGCGCCACTTGCCTTGCAGGCGGCAACGATCTTCTCGATCGAGAGGTAGGAGTCGCGGGCGGCGGAGCCACCAATGTGGATGGCCTCGTCGGCAAGTTTGACATGCACGGCATCACGATCGGCGTCGGAGTAGACGGCGATGGTGCGGATGCCCATGCGCCTGGCGGTACGAATGACGCGACAGGCGATCTCGCCACGATTGGCGATGAGGAGGGAGGAGAACATTTCAGGCGTGGCCCTTACCAGGGTATGAGTTCGGGGCTGCCCCGCCCCCACCCGCCCCCGCAAGGGGGGAGGTACCGATCGAAGTTGTGGCTGGGTCTGCGCCAAAATCACCGGCGGGCACCCTCCCCCTTGCGGGGAGGGTTGGGGAGGGGGGTGAGGCGCGCTGGTTGGTTGGGCGCGTCGCGAGGATGTCGGAGATGACTGTGTATACGCCTTCGGGATTGTCCATCACGTCGTCGTTGGTGAGCCGAAGCACGTGGAAGCCGCGCCCCCGAAGGTAATCGTCGCGAACCGCGTCGTTGGAGCGCGCGAGCTCCCCTCCGTGTGTTTCGCCGTCCAGTTCGATGATCAGGCCGGCATGGAGGCAGGCGAAGTCGACGTAATAGGCACCGATCTGCATTTGCTTGCGGAAGTGATAGCCATCCGTACGAAACGGGTAGAGCAAACGCCACAGGCGGCGCTCCGGGGAGGTCGAGTTGTGACGGAGCTTCCTGGCAAGTTCTATGCTCATCGGCAGGAGCCGGGGCGTGTGGCGCCCCCCTCCCCAACCCTCCCCGCGAGGGGGAGGGTGCCGCTCCACTCC
>JAEUMC010000676.1 GCA_016793415.1 Devosia sp.
GAGATCGTCGATAACCTTGAGGTCGCCATAGGCGATGCCGAGACTGCGGACCGAAACACTGGCCATCTGCTAACCCTTGACCGCGCCGGCCGCGATGCCGCGGACAAACCAGCGTCCTGAGAGGAAATAGACCGCCAGCGGCAGGAGCGCGGTGATCATGGTCGCTGCCATGTTCACGTTGTACTCCTTCTCGCCGAGGGTCGAGTTGACGACGTTGTTGAGCTGCACCGTCATCGGCAGGTTGTCCGGGCCGGCAAACACCTGGCCGAACAGGAAGTCGTTCCAGACGCTGGTCGCCTGCATGATCACCGCCACCACGATGATCGGCACCGCCAGCGGCAGCATCACGAAGATGAAGATCTGCGCGAAATTGGCGCCATCGATGCGCGCCGCCTTCACCAGATCGATCGGCAGCCCGATGAAGAAATTGCGGAACATCAGCGTCAAGATCGGCAGCCCGAAAATGGTGTGCACGAGGACGATCCCCGGCAGGGTGCCGAACAGTCCGACGCTCGAGAACGCCCGCACCATCGGGTAGAGGAACACCTGATAGGGGATGAACGCGCCGACCAGGAGGATGCCGAAGATCACCTCGGCGCCGCGCGCTTTCCAGAACGACAGCGCATAGCCAGTCCAGGCGGCGAGCGCGATCGGCAGGATGACGCTGGGGATCAGGATGCGCACCGAGTTCCAGAATCCGACGCTGACGCCATCGCAGTTGAGCCCGGTGCAGGCGCTGGACCATGCCTTGCTCCAGGCATCGAGACTGGGCGCCTGCGGCAGGGCAAAGATATTGCCGACCCGGATCTCCGGCATGCCCTTCAGCGAGGTGATGATCATCACATAGAGCGGCAGGGCGAAGAACAACCCGGCGCCGACCAGGAATATGTAGAGCCCGATCCGGCCGATGCCGCGACGCGCCGGTGCCGGCCCGCTCGGCCCCTCACCCATCGGCACGGTGCTCGCCTCGCTCATGCTCCAGCCCTCGGCTTGGGTTTGCGGAAATACTGGACGTAGACGTAGGGCACGACGATGGCGCTGACGGTGATCAGCAGCACCGTCGCCGCGCTCATCGCCAGCCCGACATTGGCGCGCCGGAACAGGTATTCCATGATGTACTTGGTGGGCACCTCGGTCGCCATGCCGGGGCCGCCATTGGTCATGGCGATCACCAGCTCGTAGACCTTCACCCCGGCCAGCGTCAGCAGGATCGTGGCGGTGATGAGCATCGGCTTCAGCTGCGGCAGGACGATGTGAAGGTAGTAGCGCCAGCGTGGCACGCCCTCGAGCTGAGCCGCGCTCCAGAGCTGCGGATCGATGCCGCGCAGCCCGGCCAGCAGCAACGCCATCACCAGCCCCGAGGCCTGCCAGGTACCGGCCATCACGAGGACCAGGATGGCGAGATCAGGATCGATGATCCAGTCGAGCTTCACCCCCGCAAAGCCGAGGTCGATGGCCACCCGCTGCAGACCCAGCGTCGGGTTCATGATCCATTGCCAGACGAGGCCGGTGACGATGAACGACATGCCCTGCGGGTAGAGGAACAGCGTGCGGAACGCCCCCTCGGCCTTGACCCGCTGGTCGAGTGCCACGGCGAGGAGGAACCCCAGCACCAGGCTGACCACGATGAAGATCGAACAGTAGAAGAACAGGTTGGAGATCGAGATCTGCCACTTCGCATCGGCGAACAGCCGCTGGTACTGCATGGTGCCGGCGAAGGCGTTGACCGGTACCAGCTTGGACGAGGTGAACGAGATCCACACCGTCCAGATGACGGTGCCGACATAGGCGAGAATGGCGATGAGTGCCGCCGGCAGCAGGGCCACGTAGACCGCCCAGTTGCGCAACTCCGTCATCTGCCTGCGGCCCTGTTCCAGTGTGCCCTCCATCGCCTGCTGCGCCATGCGTCAGATCCGCGGCAGCAAGCCAGCATAGACGCCGGGTTTGGAGTTAGGAATCTCGATGGCGTCGAGGCGTTTGGTGTAGAAGGCCACCGGCCCGGGATCGCCGATAATGGCATAGCCATAGCCGGCATCGCGCATGCCCCAGAGCGTGCTCATCAGCAGCGCATCGCCAATGCCCTTGCCGCGTTCCTCAGGATCGACGCCGGTTGGCCCAAAGAAGCCCTTGGCAGTCCCGTCGTGGCACGCGAAACCTATGAGCCTGTTGTCGCGGACGGCGATCCAGCAACTTACCGGCTGGCCGCCGAACCCCATCTCGCATTCGCTGGCCCAGTGGGTGTTGAAGGTGCGGGCGACCCAGGCGCTGACCACGCCCTTTTCCGGCCCGAGGGCGCGGCGAATGCTGGTGCCATCCGCCAGTTCGGCAGGCGGGCGTGGCGGCAGGGCATAGAGCCGGACGAGCAGGTCGGACATTGAAGACCCCGGATTGACGTTCTTGGAACTGTAATATCTTATTATAAGATAATTGCAACCGCGTTGGAGCGCTGGCGTGTCCCTGAATGTCCTGTTCGTTGGTGAGACCAACATCGTCTATCTGACCGAGCACAAGGGGCTCGATAGCTTCACCCAGACCCGCTACACCGAATACGCCTCGGTGTTCGGCAAATCGCTGATCGAGGCCGGGCACCGCTTCACGCACATCCCCTGTCACCTGGTGCAGACCGATTTTCCCGGGACGATCGAAGCGCTGCGGGCCTATGACGTGGTGATCCTCAGCGATGTCGGCGCCAACACCATGCTGCAGCGCCCGGACTCGTTCGCGCCCTCGACCAACAACCTGAAGCTGATCCGCGACTTCGTCGCCGGCGGCGGCGGCTTCGTGATGATCGGCGGCTATCTCAGTTTTGCCGGTATCGAGGGCAAGGCGCGCTACCACCTGACGCCGATCGAAGATCTCCTCCCGGTGGAGATCCAGCCCCATGACGATCGGGTCGAAGCACCCGAGGGGATCGAGGTCACGCTGAGTCCTGCCCCGCACCCGGTTCTCACCGGCCTCCTCGACGACATTCCGCATGTCTTCGGCTACAACCGCGTCACCCTGAAGCCAGGAGCCGAGATCATCGCCCAGACCGCCCTGGGCGACCCGCTAATCGTCCTAGGCGGTTATGGCAATGGCCGTGCCATCGCCTATGCGACCGACTGCGTGCAGGACTGGGCGTCGCCCGAGTTGCTGGCCTGGGGCCACTACTCCCGGCTATGGGACCGGCTGCTGCAGTGGGTGGCACGCCAGCTGTAACGGGTCCTGGCGGCGCGCCGGCCTCTCTCCGCTTCGCAGGGCTATCGCATATGGCTTTGCGCACCGCACTCTCGGTGCTCCTCCACCTTGAAACGCGGAAGGGGGACCGACGAAGGCGGTGGAGGACCAATGAGAGGCCGGTGGCCGACTCTCACGGCCCGTCAGATCGCGAGGTATTCCCGCCGCAGCGCTTCGTCGGCGAGCACATCCCGGGCGAGACCGGTGAAGGCG
>JAEUMC010000726.1 GCA_016793415.1 Devosia sp.
CCGCCATCGATGAGATTCCGCCCGACCGGCTGTTCTTTGCCGGCGGCGGTGGTTCGGTGCGCGGCTATGGCTTCAAGAGCATCGGGGTGGATGGACCCGGCGATACCGTCACCGGCGGCAAGTACCTCGTCGAGGGCTCGCTCGAGGCGCGCTACAAGGTCACCAACGATATCGGCATCGTCGCCTTCGTCGATGGTGGCTATGTCGCGGCCGATGAGCTGCCGGGGCTCGATCAGTTGCGCATCGGTGTCGGCGCCGGCGTTCGCTACTATACCGGGCTCGGCCCGCTGCGGCTCGACGTGGCGGTACCGCTCAACAAGCGGCCGGGCGACCCCGACTACGCGCTTTATGTCGGCATAGGACAGGCGTTTTGAAACGGGTTCTCGCCACCGGCATGATGCTTGGTTTCGGCCTCCTGGCTGCGATGCCGCTCGTCGCGCAGGACCAGGGCCAGATGAATGCCGAGCAGCAGAAGGACTGGTTCGTCGGCTTCGTCGAAGGCCAGCTGTCGACGCCGGAGCGGCAGATCCGCATCTCCAATATCGATGGCGCGCTGTCCTCGACCGCCTCGATCCGCGAAGTCACCATCTCTGACAAGGAGGGGGTGTGGCTACGGGTCAATAACGCGGCGATCGACTGGGACCAGGGGGCGCTGTTCACCGGCCGCCTGCTGGTGCGGGCGCTCACTGCCGACAGCATCGAGTACCTGCGCAACGCCATTCCGAGCGGCGACCCGAACCTGCCGGCGCCGGAAGCGGCGCCGCTGGCGATCCCGGATTTCCCGGTGGCGATCCAGCTCGACAAGCTGAGCGTGCCAAAGGTGAAGTTCGGCGAAAGTGTCTTCGGGCTCGGCTCGGAGATTTCGGTCGATGGCAGCTTCCGGCTGGAAGGCGGCTCGCTCGACACGGCGCTCAATATCGTCCGCTTGGACGGGCCGGGCGGCAAGCTCGACCTCGCCGTCGCTTACAAGAAGGCCGATAACAGCATCGATCTCGGGGTGACGCTGACCGAGCCGCCGAACGGCATCCTCGCCAACCTGCTCAACATCGAGGGCAAGCCCGAGATGGCGCTGGCGGTCAATGGCTCCGGCCCGGTGGCCGACCTCAAGACCACGATGACGCTCGATGCCGGCGGCACGCGGGCGCTGGAAGGTCTGGCGACGATCGTACAGAAACCCGAGGGCATGGCGATCGACGCCGATCTCGGCGGGCCGATCGGCGTACTGGTGGCGCCAGCCTATCAGGCATTCTTCGGGGCCGAGACTTCGCTCAAAGCCTCGGCGCTGCTGCGCTCGACTGGCGGTGTCGAGATCTCGGGGCTGAAGCTCAGCGGTGGGCAACTGGGGCTCGAAGCCTCGGGCGCCACCACGGCGGACGGCTTCCTCAGCCGGTTGAACCTCGCGGCTACCATTGCCGACCCCCAGGGCAAGCGGGTGGTCCTGCCGGCGCCGGGCGCGGCGACGAGCATCGACCGCGCCACGCTCAAGGTGGATTTCGGCGGGGCCGGCAGCGAAGACTGGTCGGCCGATCTCGTTGCCAACGGCTTTGCCAATGGCGGCTTGCAGGCCCGTGAAATCACGCTGCGCGGCAATGGCATTGCCAGCAACCTTGAAGAGCCGGCAAGCCGCCGGCTCACGTTCAACGCCGACGGCATGATCTCGGGCATCGTCTCCGCGGATGCCGACGTGCAGGCGGCCCTGGGCGATAGCGCGGGGCTGGGGCTGGCCGGGCTGTGGAATGCCGGCGAGCCGCTGCAGCTTGCCCAGTTCCGGCTGGTCGGCAAGGCGCTGACGCTGGGCGCAGCCGGCACGTTCGACGACAATGTGTTCGACGGACAGCTGGCGATCGCCACCAGTTCGATAGCACCGTTCTCGGGCGTCGCCGGGCGCGACCTCGATGGCGCCATGCATCTCACTGCCACCGGCACGGTCAGCCCGCTGATCGGTGGCTTCAACCTCAAACTCGACGGCACGGCCGAGAACCTCGCCTTGAGCGAGCCGGCGCTCGACCAGGTGCTCGAAGGCACGGTCAAGCTCAGCGGCCGGGTGGCGCGCACCGCGCAAGGGCTCGAGGCCGAGGCGTTCCGCATCGCCAATGACAACGTGCAGATCGCCGCCGACGGCACCTTTGCCACCGGCGCAGCGGATTTCAGCTTCAGTGCAGCGCTGGCCGACCTGGCGCTGGTTTCGGACCAGGCCAAGGGGGCGCTGACCCTCACCGGCACCGCGAGGGGCAAGGGCGCCATCGCGCTCGACGTCGCTGCCAAGGTGCCGAGCGGCGCGCTGGCCGGCAAGACGCTCTCGGACGCAGCCTTCGGCTTCACCGGGCAACTGGCCGAGGACGGCTCGCTGACCGGCCAGCTCAAGGGCGATGCGTTCCTCGAGCGGTTCCGCGTGGCGCTGGGTGGCGACGTGGCGGTGGACGCCAAGACGAAGCGCCTGACCGGACTGCGGTTCGAAGCAGGCCCGACCCTGGTAACCGGCGATGTGGTGCAGGATGCAGACGGCCTGCTGACGGGTTCGCTGAAGCTCGCTTCGCCCAATGTTACCACCGCCGCGGCACTGCTGCTGGTCGATGCGACTGGCAGCGCCGATGCGTCGATCACGCTGACGCCGGCCGCCGGCAAGCAGAATGCTGAAATTGTCGGCAGCATAGCCAAGCTCGCCACCTCCGAGATCGAGATCGGCGCCGCCGAGATCCGCGCTTCGGTTTCCGACCTGTTCGGTGTGCCGGCTATCGACGGCACGGTGAACGGCCGCGCCATCGCGGCCGGCGGTATCACTGTCGACACGCTTCAGGCGCAGGCCTCGCGCACCGGTGACGCCACGGCGTTCGACCTGACCGCAGCGTTGGCCAACCGCACCAATGTGGCGCTGGCCGGCAACCTCGCGCCGCTCGAGAGGGGGTATCGGCTGGCACTCGATCGGGCCGAGCTGACCCAGGGCCAATTGCGGGCTCGTCTGGCGCAGCCGACGGCGCTGGCGATATCAGGCGATACCGTGAGCCTCGATGCCCTGCAGCTCGATGTCGGCGGCGGTCGCATTACCGCCACCGGCAGCGCCGGCGCCAAGCTCGACATCGCGCTCGACGTGCAGTCACTGCCGCTGTCGATCGCCAACGCCATCGCCCCGGATCTCGGGCTTGCCGGGACGCTCAACGGCAGCGGCCGGATCACTGGCTCGGCCAGTGATCCAAGTGCCAGCTTCACCATTGCCGGCTCGGGTGTTTCGGCAGCGGCGATCAGCGAGTTCGGCATCACGCCGATGCAGTTCTCGGGGCGCGGCAGTTTCGCCAAGCAGACCCTGGTGCTCGAAACCGCCTCGGCGCAGGGTGCCGGCGGCTTGCAGCTCAGTGCCAATGGCCGCGTGCCGCTCAATGGCCGTGGGCTCTCGCTCGAGGTGCAGGGCTCGGCGCCACTGGCGCTCGGCAACCGTTTTGTCGCCGATCGCGGCGGCCAGCTCAGCGGCACCGCAAACCTCAATGCGCGGGTCACCGGCAGCCTCACCTCGCCGCAGTTCGCCGGCACGGTTTCGACCAGCGGTTCGGGCTATATCGATCCGGTGCTGAACCTGAGGCTGGTCGACATCAACGGCCGCGCCAGCCTTGCCGGCAACCGCATCAATATCGACAGCCTGACCGCGGGGCTTGCCACCGGCGGCTCGCTGTCGGTCGGTGGTTCGGTCGGGCTCGGCGCCGGCAATCCTGCCGATATTGCGTTGCGGCTCAACTCGGCCCGCTATGCCGATGGCAACCTGTTCGTCGCCACCGTCTCGGGCGACCTGGCGCTGAAGGGCCGGCTCGACGCCAGCCCGACGCTGTCGGGCAATGTGATGATCGAGAAGGCCGACATCACCATTCCGGATTCACTCGGCGCCGCCGGGACAATCATCGATGCCAAGCACATCAATGCGTCCAAGCCCGTCTTGGTGACGCTGAAGCGGGCGGCGGTCACCGCATCCGGCGCACCGATGCCGCAGCGGCGGCCCTCGGTGGTGCAGCTCGATGTCACCGTCAACGCACCCAACCAGATCTTCATCCGCGGTCGCGGGCTCGATGCCGAAGTCGGCGGCTCGGTGCGGCTCACCGGTTCGGTCAACGACATTCGCCCGGTGGGCGGCTTCCAGCTCAATCGCGGCCGGCTCGCCATTCTCGGGCAACGCGTCACCTTCGAAGAGGGCACAGTGACACTGGTCGGCGATCTCGACCCGTTCCTCGATTTCACCGCCCGCACCGAGGGCGACGGCATCACGGTGTTCGTCAACGTCACCGGCCGGGTCTCGGAGCTCGATATCGGCTTCAGCTCCAACCCGACCCTGCCGGAAGACGAGGTGCTGTCGCGGCTGTTGTTCAAGCGCTCGATGGGTGAACTGACCCCGATCCAGTTGGCCAAGCTCGCCGGCGCGGCAGCGGAACTGGCCGGCGGCGGTGGCGGCTCGCTGGTCGACTCGCTCCGCGCCAAAGCCGGGCTCGACGATCTCGACGTGGTCACCAACGAGGATGGCAGCCTCGCGGTGCAGGCTGGGGCGTATCTGCAGGACAATATCTATCTCGGCGTCCAGGCCGGCGCGGACGGCAACTCGCGGGTGACAGTCAATCTCGACATCACCAAGGATATTCGCGCCAAGGTGTCGACCGGGACTGACGGGGATTCCAGCGTCGGCGTGTTCTACGAGAGCGATTATTAGGTAGAATCCACCGGCGTTGCAGTCGGGCCTTCTCCCCTTGTGGAGAAGGTGCCCGAAGGGCGGATGAGGGGTTCTCTC
>JAEUMC010000777.1 GCA_016793415.1 Devosia sp.
TGAACCGACCGTTCGTCACCGCGCTGCGGGCCAAGGGATTGAGCGAAACCCGCATCATTTTCCAGCACGTGCTGCGCAACTCGGCCATCCCGATGGACACGGTATTCCTGCCGATGTTCATGGGTACGGCCACCGGCTCGATCTTCGTCGAGGCGATGTTCCGCATCCCCGGGCTGGGCAGCTACTTCGTCTCCTCGATCGAAAACCGCGACTACCCGCTCGAGATGGCGCTGGTGCTGATGTTCACCATCGGCATCTGCTTTGCCTACCTGATTTCCGATATCGCCTACGCGTGGCTCAATCCGCGCATCCGCCTGGGAGACGACGCGAAATGACCACCGAAATCGAAACCGGCGCGCTCGCCGTCCCACCGGCCCATACCCAGCACAGCCCGGCTTACTTCGCCTGGCGGCGTTTCGCGGCCAACAAGGCGGCAGTGATCGGCGGCATCGTGCTGGCGATCATCATTCTCGCGGCGATCTTTGCGCCGCTGTTCACCAAGAGTTCGCCGGACGCGCAGCTCTACCTGACGCAATCGCTCGCCTTCCCGTCGGCCGAGTTCTGGTTCGGCGTCGACGACCTCGGCCGTGACTTCTTCACCCGCATCGTCTACGGCGCCCGGGTGTCGCTGCTGATCGGCTTTGCCGCCGCGACCTGCAGCCTGTTGATCGGCATCCCGATCGGCGCCATCGCCGGCTATTTCGGCGGTCGGGTCGACTGGTTCATCATGCGCGTCATCGAGATCTTCTCGGTGGTGCCGCCGCTGCTGGCGGCGATGCTGCTGGGCGCCCTGGCCGGCGGCGGGTTCGTCACCATCATCGTGGTGGCCTCACTGTTCGGCTGGTTCGGTGTGTGCCTCCTGGTCCGCGCCCAGGTGAAATCGTTCCGCGAGAAAGAGTTCGTGCGCGCCGCGCAGGCACTCGGTGCCTCGCCCTGGTATATTCTGCGCCGTCACGTCATCCCCAATTCGCTGTCGCCGATCATCGTCGGGTTCGTCCTGTCGGTGCCCGGCGCCATGATGCTGGAAGCCAGCCTCAGCTTTCTCGGGATCGGCGTTGCCCCGCCGACCCCGAGCTGGGGCCAGATGATCAATGTCGGCATCAATTTCATGTTCTTTTACTGGCACATGGCCGTTTTCCCGACCGCTGCCCTCGCTATTACCGTGCTCGCCACGACGCTGTTCGGCGACGGCCTGCGCGATGCACTCGATCCCACACTGAAAGGCCGCTGACTTGTCCTCCAATCTCGCGCGACACTTCCTCCTCCGGGACGATGTCGTTTTCCTGAACCACGGCTCGTTCGGCGCCTGCCCGCGCCCGGTGTTCGAGACCTACCATGCCTGGCAGCTCGAGCTGGAGCGGCAGCCGGTAGCCTTCCTTGGGCGCGACCTCAGCGAGCGCACCAAGGTGCCGCGCGTGGCGCTCTCGGCGTTCCTCGGCACCACCTCGGAGAACATCGTCGGGCTGGTCAATGCCACCGAAGGGCTCAACATCGTCGCCCAGTCGCTCGACCTCAAGGAAGGCGACGAGATCCTGACGACCGACCACGAGTATTCGGCGCTGGAAAAGACCTGGGCCTATGTAGCGCGGCGCACCGGCGCCAAGATCGTCACCGTCAAGGTGCCGATGCCACTGGCCTCCGAAGCCGCCTTCACCAATACCCTGCTCGAGGCGATGAACGAGCGCACCAAGGTGCTGTTCCTCAGCCACATCACCTCGCCGACGGCGCTGGTCTTTCCGATCGAACGGCCGATCGCCGAGGCGCGCAAGCGCGGCATCTGGACCGTCATCGACGGCGCCCACACGCCTGGCCATATTCCGCTGAACCTCGATGCCATGGGCGTCGATTTCTACTCGGGCAACTGCCACAAGTGGCTGATGACGCCCAAGGGTTCGGCCTTCCTCTATGTCCGGCCGGAGCTGCAGGGCCTGATCAACCCGCTGGTAATCAGCCATGGCTGGACCGCCGATTCCAAGCTGCCCGACGCCAAGGGCGCCTTCGGCAATTCGCCGTTCATCGACGAACTGGAGATGCAGGGCACCCGCGATCCGGCGGCCTGGCTCAGCGTCCCCGCCGCCATCAAGTTCCGCGAGGACCATGACTGGACCCGCGTCGCTGCCGATTGCCGCGACCTGGCGCAGGAGACAGCCCGGCGGCTGCAGGCGCTGACCGGGCTCGCACCGCTCAGCACGCCGGAATTCTGTGCGCCGCAGATGGTGGCGATGCCGGTCCCCGAAATGGAACCGCAGGAGTTCGCCAAGGAGTTGATGGCGCGCTATTCGATCGAGATCCCGGTGTTCAAGTGGCAGGACCACCACATCGTCCGGGTTTCGGTGCAGGGCTACAATTCCAGGGCGCAGATGGACATTCTGATCGGCGCGTTGACCGAGATGCTGGATCTCAAGGCTGGGAAGGAGCTGGCACGTCAGCATGGCTGACAAATCCGCCGAATTGTGATGGTGGTGCCGGCACGGCCATTTGGGCCGGGAGGAACAGGCGTGGCACAGGATGGTGTACTGAGCTACCTCGAACCACTGGAAACGCGCACTCGCGGCGTTGCCGTGCTGGACGCGCTTGCCGAGATGATCGAGCGGGCGGGGCTGAATGTCGGCGACCGCCTGCCGCCGGAAGTCTCGCTCGCCACCACCCTCGGCGTCGGCCGCTCCACCATTCGCGAGGCGCTGAACCGCTGGGAGGGCCTCGGCATCATCCGCCGCCGGCGTGGCGACGGCACCTATCTGGCTGCCAAGGTGCGCACCTCCCGCGGGCTCGCTCCGACGATGATCCGCTTCGAGGGCGAGGCCCTGCTCCGCCTGGTGGAAGTGCGGCGCGCGCTCGAGAACGAGGTGGTGCGCAAGGCCACCGTCAACGCCACCAAGGCGCAGCGCGCCGAGATTTCGCGGCTGTGCGATGGGCTGCTGGTCGAGGTTGCGGCGCGCCGCAACTGGCACAAGGCCGACGCCGCGTTCCATGGCGCCATCTATGAGGCCTCCGGCAACCCGATGTTCGGGGAAATCCTGCACAAGCTCGACGAGGCGCTGGAACG
>JAEUMC010000815.1 GCA_016793415.1 Devosia sp.
AGCATCCTTTGCCTTCGCCGAGCATGCTGCGGCTGAGAAATCGGACCGCCTGCTGCTCGCCAGCCACGCCGGGCAAGTTGGCCCGCTGAAACGGTTGGAGGCGTACCTGGCGGTCAACCAGTTCCTGCGACGGCTTCGCTACCGGCGTAAACGTCGTTACACGGTGTCCAGCAAATCGGAATCGACATCATGCTGACCACGACTGCGGTTCCCAACCTCGCCTTGCGCCCGACAAGTGAAGGGCGACCTGACGCTCGCTGGCCTCGCCATGATGGTTCGGACCGCGTCCAGTGATCCGGCAAGAGGTCTATGTTTACGACAAGCGCCTGCAGGGCACGACCAGCAGGCTGGCGCCCGACCGCATCGTTGCGGTCAGCAATCCCGCCACGTCCGGTCCGCTCGTTTCGTGCCTGATGGTCACGCGGGGCGATCTCGCGCGGGTCCGGCTGTCGATCGGCACCTTCAAACGGCAGAGTTACGGCAACACGGAGCTGGTGATCGTCTGCGACGCGGTCACCGCTGGCTTGCGCCGGCTGATCGAGGAGAGTGGCGCCAACGTTCGCCTGATCGATATCGGTGAGCGGCTGTCGCTGGGCAGCCTCAGGAATATCAGCATCGAGCAGGCGCGGGGCGAAATCGTCTGCCAGTGGGACGACGACGACATCTATGGGGCGCACCGCATCGAGCGCGGCGTCGGCGCGCTGCTGCAGGCAAAGGCCGACGCGGTGTTCCTGCGCCAATGGTGCATCTGGAGCCCAGGCCAGCGGCTCCTGAAGCTGTCGCGGTCACGGCTTTGGGAGGGCTCGATGCTTGCCTTCAGGCAGGCGTTGCCCCGCTATCCCGACATTCGGAGCGCCGAGGATACGGCGTTGGTCGAAGCGATGAATGCTCATCGCGTGATCGCCCTGATGGATGATCCACTGTCCTATTGCTACTGCATCCACGGGCAGAACACCTATGGCGGCTCGCATTTCCAGCAGATGATCACCGGGGCGCGTCTCGAGCTGCGCTACGGCGAAGCGCTGGCGGCCCTCTCCGCGTTCTTCGCCTTCGCCGAGCATCCCGCCATGAGCGAGGCGGACCTGGCGCTGCGCGACCGGCACGCCGGCGACCTCGGCCAGTTGCGGCGGCTGGAAACCTACGTGGCGACCAACCAGCTTTTCAGGCGGCTGCGCCACCGGTTTGGCGGCTGGTCGGCATAGCAGTCGGCCTGTTCGGATCAGTTGCGGGGGCCCGGCCCCAAAGAAAAACCCCGGCCTCGCGGGGAGGCCGGGGTTGATTGGTCGGAGTAGAGTGATTCGAACACTCGACCCCCTGCTCCCGAAGCAGGTGCGCTACCAGGCTGCGCTATACTCCGTCAGGTGTCCCCTGGACCCGTGGTGCCGAACTCCGGGATGGTTCGGCGGGTGGCCAGCGGCTAACGAGGCGCGTTATAGACTCGGTCCCGAGCCAACTCAAGCGCCTAACTGAGGCGAATTCCGATTGGTTGCGTCGGTATTGTGAACCGTGTAGGAACGCGCCCGTTGGGGCGTCGCCAAGTGGTAAGGCAGCGGTTTTTGGTACCGCCATTCCTAGGTTCGAATCCTAGCGCCCCAGCCAGATCCACAAATGCTCATCGATGATCGGGACCGCGGCGGCGGTGCGGTAACGCGCCATTAAGCCTGATTGGCGGCTCACCGGCCCTATTTACCAAGCGTAATCCCTGTCGCGCCTAGCGTTGCAGCAGAGTTGAAGGCCTGCAGAAGCGGGCCTCTCGATGGGGGCATTGAGAAATGAATCGCCGCGTTGGCAGGCTGTTTCGTCATGGGCTGCTGGTTGCAGCCATCGTCGCGCTACCGCTCAGCGGCTGCAGCTCGGCGGGGATGAGCGCCTTCGGCAGCAACAAGCTTGCCGTCGCCGAGATCTCCAATATCGAGACCTATACCGCCGAGGGAGCGCTGGCCGAAGCCAGGGCGCATTTCCGCAACGACAATTTCGGCTACTCGGCGGCCTTCTACAAACGCGCCGTCGAACTGGCCCCGAACAAGGCCGAGGGCTATGTCGGGCTCAGCGCATCGTATGATCGTCTCGGCCGGTTCGACCTGTCCGACCGGGTTTATGCCTCGCTCTACCAGATGACCGGCGGCACGGCGCAGTATTACAACAATGTCGGCTATTCCTACCTGTTGCGCGGCAACCTCGGCGAGGCGCTGAAGAGCTTCCGCAAGGCGCAGAAGCTCGAGCCCGACAACCTGGTGGTCGCCAACAATATCCAGATCCTGCAGCGCGCCGCGGCCGAGTCGCGCGCCTGAGGCTTTCTGCACCACCTGCAAACAAAAGGGCGGGTGTCGCTGCGACCCCCGCCCTTTTTGTTCGATCGGCCGTTCCGAGCTTACTCGGTTGGCGCGGTCGGTGCGGCGACTACCCCGTTCCTGCCCAACCCCTTGGTCCGATACATCGAGGCCTTGGTCGGGTTGGTGGTCTCTCGCGCGAGGTTGGCCTTGACCGCATCGCCGGCGCTGTAGCCGACCCGGTCGGTGCGCTGGCGGTAATCGTAGGTACAGCCGCCGAGCGCCGAGAGCATGGCCAGCACGGCAACGGCACCTGCGGCGTTGCGGGTCAGCGGTTTCACATGCTGCTCCCGAGCTCGATGATGTAGCCGTAGGGGCCAATGACACCGTTGCCGGTCTCGAAGTTCTTCAGCATCTTGGGCGTCACTTCCATCTGGCCGAGCGCGAAGAACTCGAGGTCATTGGCCGGCTGGGTGGCGTCGAGCGGCGTCGCGGCGACCTGCCCGGGAACGCTGGGCTGCACCAGGCGAGGGGTGACGATCACCACCAGTTCGGTATCGTGCTTCTGGAAGCTCGACGATTTGAACAGCGAGCCCAGGATCGGCACATCGCCGAGCCATGGCAGCTGATTCTGGTTGAGGTTGGTGTTGGATTGCAGCAGCCCCGCCACCGAGAAGCTCTGGCCATCGCGCAGCTCGACCGTGGCGTCGAGGTTGCGCGTGTTGAACACCGGATCGCCGGACGAGGTGAAGCCGTTGATGCCGCTGACTTCCGGCGTCAGGTGAATCTGGATGCGGTCGTCGTCGAGCACGGTGGGCTGAAACACCAGGCGCACGCCGAAATCGCGATAGCTGAGCGTGGCATTACCGTTCTGGTCCGGAGTGCGGATCGGCACCTGGCCGCCGGCGAGGAAGCTGGCGCTGACACCGGACAGCGTCGTCAGGTTCGGCTCGGCCAGGGTGCGCACCAGGTGCTTGCCCTCCAGCGCATTGATCGTTGCCGTGAGGTTGATGCCGCCGCCGGTCGAGATGATGTTGGTGACGAACGAGGCGAACGAGTTGGTCACCGGGTTGGCCGGGCCACCCTTGATGTTGGTGGTAACGCCGCCGATGCTGCCGCCCCACTGGATGCCGAGTTCGCGGCCGGCGTCGCGCTGCGCCTCGAGGATGCGGACCTCCAGGTTGACCTGCTGGCCGCCGCTGATCGTCATGGTGTTGATCACCGCCGGGCTGCCGTACTGGGCGACGATGTCGAGCACCTTCTGCATGGTGACCGCGTCGGAGACGGAGCCGCCAAGCCGGACCCGGCCATTGACCGAGCTGACCTTTACGCTGGAGCTTGGCACCGCCTCGCGGATCGAGCGGGCGATGTCGGCAGTATCGACGCCGACCTCGACCGCGAGCAGCCCGACGGGTGCGCCATCGGACGAGAACAGGTTCACCGTGGTGGTGCCGAAAGCCTTGCCGGCCAGATAAAGCGACTTGTCGGTGATCGGCTGGGCATCGGCAATCGCCGGATCGGCTGAGACGATCTTGCCGACGGCATCGGAAATGACGACGGTCACCGCCTGCGAAACCGGCAGCTTGATCCGCATCACCGAGGTGGTCTTGAGGTCGTAGTTGACCGTCTGGGCCTGCGCCGGGGCAAGCCCCGCGCAAAGCGCCGCGAGCAGTACCGCCACCCCCAGCGCTCCCCTCGCGCGTGGCCGCGCTTTGGAGGTGGAAAAGCCTGCAACTTTTCCCCACAGCGCTCTAAGTGACTGGGACAGCAGCGTTCTGCCGAAGTCCCGGTAAACCGTCATGGTGTACATCTGTGCTAACGTTCTCAAGCAACCCGGCAAGTTCTAGCAGAGCCGGGTCAACGGCGATTTAACGGGAGGGTCGGCCAGGCGGTGGCCGCACCCCTACTTGGCCCAGAATGGGCTCGAAACGCGGATCGCCTGGTTGGCGCTGCGCTCGTCTGCCGCCGCGACCTCGGCACTGTCGACCAGAGGCCGCAGCACCAGGGTCAGCCGACCCGAGGTGGCGGCGTTGATGATCACTTCGGACTGTCCGGAGTCGAGCTGCAGCGTGGCGATGGCCTCGTTGGCGAAGATCTCCGCCCGGGGATCTTCAGGGTTGGCGGCGGCGCCGGTGGCGCCGGTTTCGCCCAGCCGCGTATTGATCGCGAGGACCCGTACGTTGCGCAGGATCGTATCGGAGACCTGCGCCCCACCCTCATCGCCGCGGTTGCGGGTCAGCACCACATCGACCCGATCGTTGGGGACGATGAAGCCGCCGGAAGCCGAGGACGCCGACACCGTAACCGAGACGCCGCGGGTGCCGCTGTCGAGCACCGCCGACAGGTAACCGTCGGCGGGCAATGCCAGCTTGTCGGCGCGGATCGGCTCGCCGGGGAAGAACTCGTAGCGCGCCACGGCGCCGCTCATTTCGGTGACAGCGTCGGGCTTGGCCTCGCTGGTGATGTACTCGGAACGGACCGAGCCTTCCGGCCACTCCACCCACTCGACCGTTTCGGCGGTCAGCCGCTGGCCGAGGCCGATGCCGGCCTTGGCGGCAAGGACACGCACCCGGGCTTCCTGCACCACCTGGGTCACCGGCTCGACTACCGGCTGGGCGACGGGTTGATTGGTCTGGGTGGTGAGGTAGGCGGCCAGGCCGCCGGCAATCAGCGCCACCGCGAGGAGCGCGATGCGGGAAGGCGGCACCTTCCAGCGCCAGCCGGTGCTCGGCGGCGGCGGTACGGGCTTGCGGCGATCGCCGCCCTTGCGACGATCGGTGTTGGTGACGACGGTCTGCAGCGCCTCGGAGCGCCATGCATCGAGGTTGCGACGCTCGGCCTGGGTCGGCGGCGGTGTCCAGGTCACCTCGGCAAGCACTTTGTCCAGCACGGCCGGATCTGCCTTCTGCGCCGCGGTGCGCGGCAGTTCGGGGCGCAAGGCCTCCTGGAGTTCGCCATCATCCTTGAGAGCGATCGTTTGTGTACGCCGAAGCACGCGTTCCTCGCTGAGCGGCCAAAACCCTGGCAACGCCGGCATTCGGCCGGCCCGTACTGGTCTACGCGAAAAGGCTCACGTCTTCGTTCCAAAGCACGCTGACTTCGAACAATGTCGGAAAGGCATCGTTTACCTAAGTCAGGCCAGCGGCAGGCGCACCGTCGCCGCGAGGCCGCCTTCGGCGGCGCGCTCGAAATGCACGGTACCGGCGTTGAGCGCCACCACTTCGAGGGCAATGGCGAGGCCGAGGCCGGAGCCGCGCCGGCTTTCGTCGTGGCGCTGGCCGCGCACGCCAAGCCGGGCGATCTGCTCCTCGGTGAGGCCGGGACCATCGTCGGCAATGGTCAGTTCGGCAAACTCGCCGTCGCGCCGGGCCGCGACGCGCACCTGCGACTTGCCCCATTTCGCGGCGTTCTCGAGGATGACGCCGACCAGTTCCATCAGGTCGTGCCGGTCGATGTCGACCTTGAGGTCGGGGACAAGCTCGATCTGCCAGTCGAGTTCCTCACCCTCCTGGGTTCGGCTCAGCACCGCAACGGTGCGATCGACCGCTTCGTTGAGCGAGGCACTGAGCTGATGGGCGCGGGTGCGCATCCTGAGCCGCGACAGGCGGAGCTGGTATTCGACCCGATCATCCATTTCGCCGACGATCTCATCGACCTGCTCGGCTGCCGTGCCCTGGCCGGTGGTCTGCATATGCGCGGCAAGGTTGCGCAGCACCGACAGCGGCGTCTTCAGCCCATGCGCCAGGTCGGCGGCGCGAGCACGCGCGAACTCCATGGATTTCTGCTGCTGGCTGAGCAGTTCATTGACCTCGCCGACCAGCGGCAGCACTTCGGCAGG
>JAEUMC010000840.1 GCA_016793415.1 Devosia sp.
AAGAAGGTGTACATGATCGCGAACCATAGGATCAGCCCGAGCCACCAGAGAACCGTGCCGACGCCCGTGGCCCCTATCACCACCACATTCTGCGTACCCAGAACGCAGGTACCCGCCACGATGGTGAAGAAGCCGGGCGCCCGCTGGTGGTCCGAAATGTCGCGCATCAATTCGGCGCGGAATCGAAGGGCCCGCACGATCGTCAATACCCAGAGGACGGGCCAGGCCACCCAGTTGAGCCCGATCAGCGCCAGTGCAACCGGGCGCAGCCCCATGAAGTGGCAGGCGATTGAGACCACCCCGGTGGCCATGACCAGCGCGAAATAGCCTGGAAAGAGTGAGACTGCGCCACCTAGGAGCACCGCAGCCAGTCGTGCCGGGAGACGGCGCGGCCGCGAGGCGAACCGGGCACGGTCATCCCCGCGCATATCTGAGAATCAGCTCAAGCTGAAGGGAGATCAGAACCAAGGAGGCGTTGAGCGCCCAGGTGACGGTCAGCCATCTCGCAAGCGTGCCCCAGAAGGGATCGGCATTGACCGCTGAGCGCCAGATCGCCACGACGATCCAGACCGTACAGGCCGGCGATGACGAGGCTCAATCCGACGCCGTGCCCCCAGAACACGTTCCCCAGCGGCGCTTCTCCGCGCCAGACCCGCCGTTCCGGAGCTAAGAAGAGGAACACGAAATCTGCGATCCAACTCATTCCCGCCTCCCGTCCATCCCGAGCCTGCCCAGCCCCCAACTACGCCGCCCTGGCCTCCGGTAATCCCAGAACTCGGCGCATCGGATGGTTCGGGACCGTCAGGTCTTCGAGCGTATATCTGTCAAGTACCGCGAGGTAGGCGGTGAGGGCTTCCCCAAGCACGCCTTTCAGCCGGCAGGCAGGCAACAGCGTGCAGGAACTGCGCCCCGCCTCGAAGCACTCAACGAGGCGAAAGTCGTCTTCGGTCGCCCTGACAACGTCACCAACGCGTATCTCGGCTGACGGCCGCTGAAGCCTGAGGCCGCCCTTGTTGCCGCGCGTCGATGCGACAAAGCCGTATTTGACCAGCCCCTGCGTCACCTTCATCAGGTGGTTGCGCGAAACGCCGTAGCGCTCTGCCACTTCTTGAATTGTGGCAAGCCCATCGGACTTGATCGCCAGATACATCAAGAGGCGGAGAGACAGGTCGGTGAAATGGGTGAGGCGCATGGTCGTATCCAAAGATGCATCGATCGTATTGCTTTGTTAGCATAAGGGCAATATCCTGCCAAAGAGGCATCAAACATACCTCTTTGGAGACCAACCGTGGAAACCACCCCGCAACTTCGCACCGAGGCCGCCGTCGACGCCATTGCCGCGGCGGTACCTACAGGCCCACTGACGCACACGCTGGCCAACTGGCCGGAGCGGGAGATCGCCGCTGACCTGCATCCACACATATTCGCACTGTTCGCCGGGTCCTACGCGATGATGCTGATAGTGCTGTGGCTGTTCTTCGGCACCGACGTCAACGCGGCCATCGCTCTTGCAGTGAGCACGACCTACTTCGCCATGTATTTCGGTGTTCCATTTGTCATGTTTCGCCTTGCCGACAAGGCCACCCAAAACCCAAAACCCAGTTCTTTTGGCAGCTTCCTCGCCGGCGATGTCGAGACCTATACCGGTCCGGTCAGTGGTTGGGGTGCTATCGCCCAGTTGCTGACAATTCCGGTGGGCCTGACAGGGGCATTCATTGCAATAGGGATCATCAGCCGTCTGGCGGAGTAACACGGCCCCTTGGTCGAGGCTCAGGGCTGTTGCCGAGAGGCGGCCCTGTCCAGCCGTTGCTCTCGGTCAAGACGCACAACTCCCGAAACAGAAAGAGCGCAAGCGGAGATCTCGTCGCCTAAACGGGGGACTCCCAGTCCCCTTCCTTTCCTGGGCGACCTCCCGCTGGACGAAACGATCGGAATGCCGATCCGATTGTCGCTTGCTTGTCATCGGGCAAGCGCCGTCGGCGAAGAGACGACAGCCATGAACGAGAGGCTACAAAGCGTAGGTTACAACTCACCGCCGTCGATCGTGGCCATGACGAGTGCCAAGGCTCGTCCGCTCAACGATCAAAGGATTGGACCACACGCTCGATGATGGGTTCGATGGCCTTCTGTTCGTGCGAGCTCCAAAACATATCGACCACTGCAGCTCACCTCGCCCCTGCCCGGAAGGGTCCAGGCTGGCCTTGAGCCATTGCGTCAGGCGCATTGTCGCTGCTATCGGCGACGCATGCGGACTCTCTGTTCGCCTATGACAAACCTACGCGAGCATCTTGCGCTAGGATGGCGTGACTTCCGCCCTGGAGACCCTGGCGCGACCGCATCAGCGCTGCTGGCTCTGGTCGATGCGGAACATCCGCCGTTGCGAGTCTCTTTGGCAACGGCTGCTGGACATGATGCAGCACGAGAATGCGCAGCGGCTAGAGACATGGTCGAAATGGCGCGAACCGTGTGAAGCTGCGATGGACGCCGCCACCGTCGATCAAGTGCGGGGGGCCAGCTTGGCACGTGCAGGCGCAGCCACTGGCACCGCCGCTCTCAACGGCCTGGCAACGTCCGGTCAAGCGCCCGCACCGCCCGCATCTCGGCCACTCACTGGGTCGATTCCGCTGATGCTCAATGAGTTGGGACAGGCAGACTGAGTTGCGAACAAGTTCGCAATCGTCTGTCCGCCTGTCTGTCCGCCGAGCATGATGGCCGGAGAGCCGCAGGAACAGCCTGCTCCGTCCTGACTCCCTCTCCGCCATTAACTCATTGAAATAACTACTTTATTGGACGTTCCAGGGTGTGCCGCGCCGCCGCCTTGGGAGCTTTCCAGGCTATCCGCCGTCGCGGTCGCGCGAACCCGTCAGGGCGCGGCCGGGGCCGAACCCAACTCGTGCTGCAATGGCTGCCGCTATCGCCGCAGGGGGTGGCCGCCCGCGGGTCTGAAACCCTGGCTTGACAGCAATGATCGTTGCGAGTCATAAAAATCCTGCAAGAATCATTGCGGGGCGCTGTGAACATTCTCGATCGCATCAAAGAGCAGTCGGCCAAGCTTACGGACACCGACCGCAAGATCATCGGAACGCTGTTCGACAACCGGGCTGAGACGGCTTTCCTGTCCGGGCCGCAACTGGCGGAGCGGGCCAGCGTTCACGAGGCAACGGCGACGCGACTGGCGCAGAAGCTCGGCTACAAGGGCTATCCGGAGCTGCGTGCGCAGTTGCAGCGTGAGCTCATCGAGGGCCAGGACGCCGCCGATCGCATGCGGCGTTCGGTGTCCAAGGTTGCGCATGGCGGCTACCTGGCCGACCTGATCGCAATGGAAATGGCGGCGCTGGACGGCCTGGCCCATGCCGTCTCGCAAGCCGAGATCGATGCGGCGGCGGACCTGCTGTTCAATGCCAAGCGGGTTTTCATTTTCGGACAGGGTCACGCCCTGTCGGTTGCCAGCTTCCTGCAGCGGCGCCTCGATCGCTTCGGCATGACCACCATCGCGCTGACCGGGCGCGGTCGCGATATCGCCGAACGGCTGGTCAGCCTCGAGGCGGGAGACGCGATCATCGCGCTGGCGTTCCGCAAGCAACCCGAAAGCTATGCCGCCCTGATGCGCCACGGCGCCGCTGTCGGAGCCAGGACGATCCTGGTTTCCGACCTGGCCGGCCCGATGATGGAGCCGCGGCCCGACCTGATGCTGGCCGCCCCGCGCGGGCGGTCCGGCAGTGAGTTCCAGACGCCGACAATCCCGTTCGCCATCGTCAACGGCATCCTGCTGACGATCGCCGGGCGGCACGAAAAGCAAATGATCGGCAAGCTGGAGAAGCTGTCGGAGCTGTTTGACAGCTTCGACTAACCTTGGAGGAGGACCAAACATGTTGAAGCTTATGAGGTCGGCGCTGCTGCTGACCGCCGCGTGCCTGGTGGCGGGAACGGCGGCGGTCGGGCAGGACACGGCTGCACTCGATGCGATGACGCCGGCGGAACTGCTGCCGCTCGCCCTCAAGGAAGGGCAGGTCACGGTGTTCTCGCTGTCGAGCCGCATCGCGCGCGTCGAGGCGGCATTCGAGGAGGCCTATCCCGGTGTCGATCTGGTCGGCGTCGATCTCAGCTCGACCAAGCAGATTGCCCGCGTCGTTGCAGAGCAGGAGGCGGGAGTCTTTGCCGTCGACGTGCTCTACCTTGCCGACACCCCGGTGGTGTTCAATGAGCTGCTGGCCGATGGCCGGGTGCACAACTACGTCCCGCCGCGCATCGCCGACGAACTCTCCGACAACGCCAAGGCGCCGCTGACCGTGCATCGGCTGTCGACCAAGGTGCTGATGTACAACGAAGCCGCCTATCCGGATGGCTCGCCGGTCACCAACCTGTGGCAACTGACCCTGCCGGAATGGCGCGGCAAGGTGCTGATGGTCGATCCCAGCCAGCGCGGCGAGCTGCTCGATCTCCTGACCGAGATCGCGCTGCATCCCGACGACATGGCCGCCGCATATGAAGGCCAGTTCGGCAAGCCGATCGCCGTCGACAGCGACCTGCAGGGGGCAGGGGAGCAGTTCGTGCGCGACCTGTTCGAGAACGATCTGATCCTCGTCGCCAACAGCGACGTGCTCAACAAGTCGGTCGGCGACAAGACGGCGACCAGTCCGCCGGTGGGGTTCGGCACCTATTCGGATCGTCGCGACAACGAGGACGAGGGCTGGGCCCTGCAGGTTGCGAACGACGTCGTGCCGGCCAATGGCATTCTGTTTCCGGCGGTGCTGACGGTCGCGGACAAGGCGCCGAACCCGGCGGCGGCGCGGCTGCTGATCGACTTCATGTTCGGCGACGACAGCTCCAGCGGCGGCCCCGGCTTCAAGCCGTTCAATGTGCCCGGCGACTATGCGACACGGAGCACGATCAGCGACGATCCGGACTCCGTTCCGCTCGAGGAGCTGAAGGCCTGGACGATCGATCCTGCCGCCACGGCGGCAGCACGCGGGCGCATCGCCGACCTGATCATCACCTTGCAGTAGCGCGCCCGGCCGGCATGCTTCCGGCGTGCCGGCCCCGCCAAGGCAAAGACCATGACATCGAAACCGCTTACCCTTGCGTCGGGCAGAAGCCTGTTCCGATCCGAAACCGTCACGCCCCTGCTGCTGATCGTCGCGGTCGCGGTGCTGGTGATCGCACCGCTGATCAAGATCATCCTCGTGACCCTGACCCCGGATGGGCTTGCCGCCTGGCAGGCGGTGCTCGCCAGCCCGCTGTCGGAAAACCTCTGGTGGCGGCCGTTGCTCAACACGCTGCTGCTCGGTTTCGGCGTTGCCGCCGGTTGCCTGCTGCTCGGCGGATTTCTCGCCTGGCTGGTCATCCTCACCGATGTTCCGGCGCCCCGCTTCCTCGGTGTGCTGTCGACCCTCCCGTTCATGATTCCGAGCTTCGCCGCAGCTTTGGCCTGGGGCACGCTGTTCCGCAACTCGCGACTGGGCGGCTCGGTCGGCTTCTTCGAGGCCAGCGGCATCGCCATTCCCGACTGGCTGGCCTGGGGGCTGGCGCCGACGCTGATTGTCCTCGTCGCTCACTACTATTCGCTGGCCTACACCATCATCGCCGCTGCCCTCAGTTCGGTCGGCGCAGATCTCGTCGAGTCGGCGCAGATGGCCGGCGCGAAGCGGCCGCGGATCTTCTTCGGCATCATCCTGCCGGTGGTGACGCCTGCCCTGATCGCTGCCGCGTCCCTTACCTTTGCCGGTGCTGTCGCCAACTTCGCGGCACCGGCGCTACTGGGCCTGCCGGTGCGTATGCAGACGCTTTCGACGCGGCTGTTCGGCATGATCGAGACCGGCAACAACGAGCGTGGCTTCGTGCTGGCGCTGCTGCTGATCGCGGTTTCAGCGACCTTCCTGTTCTTTTCCGATCGCCTGGTGTCCGGCCGCAAGGCCTTCATCACCGTTACCGGCAAGGGCGGACGCACCAAACGTTTCTCGCTCGGGGTATGGCGCTGGCCGCTGTTCGCGCTGGCCGTGGCGCTGGGTGCGGTGACCACCATTGTACCGGTGCTTGTCCTCGCCGTCTCGAGCCTCGCCCCGCAGAGCGGCGCGCTGCTCTCCAACTGGACGCTGCATTTCTGGATCGGCGAGGGCGGCGGGCAGATCGCCCAGGGTCAGGCCGGCATCTTCCGCAACCCGGTGCTGATCGATGCGCTGTGGAACACGATCAAGCTGGGCGTCACCGTCGCCATCATCACCATGGTGCTCGGTCTCGCGCTCGCTCACACCATCGTCCGCCGCAAGGGTACGCTGCTGGCGACGGTGCTGAGCCAGCTGGCGTTCATGCCGCTGCTGGTGCCCAGCATCGCCTTCGCCGCCGCCTATATCGCGCTGTTCGCCGCGCCGATCGGCCCGTTCCCGTCGCTTTACGGCACCTTCGCTCTGCTGGTCATCGCCGCTGCCGCGCACAACCTGCCCTATGCGGTGCAGTCCGGCCGCTCGGTGCTGGAGCAGGTGTCGGCCGACATCGAGGAGAGCGCCAGGCTCACCGGCGCCGGTGCCATCCGGCGCATGGTGGTCATCGTCTTCCCGCTGGCCATCCGCGGCCTGCTGGCCGGCGCCATCCTGGTGTTCGTCAAGATGGTCCGCGACCTCTCGCTGGTCGTGCTGCTGTTCAGCGCCACCTCGCCGGTGCTGTCCATGGTGGCCTATCGCTATGCGTCGGAAGGCTTCATGCAGTTCGCCAACGCCATCACCCTGCTCATCCTCGTGATCTGCCTTGTTGCTTCGCTCGTCGCCCAGCTGCTGCAGTCGCGCGTCCAGAAATGGAAAAACTCATGACTGACCATCCCGCCGGCACCGCCGACGCCATCAAGATCTACGGCCTCGTCAAGAAATTCGGTGCCTTCACTGCTGTCGACCATGTCGATATCGCCGTGCCCAAAGGCGCGTTCCTGGTGCTGGTTGGCCCCTCGGGCTGCGGCAAATCCACTTTGCTGCGCATGCTGGCCGG
>JAEUMC010000845.1 GCA_016793415.1 Devosia sp.
GGTTCCAATGAACGACGATTTCCACCGCATCCGCCGTCTCCCGCCCTACGTCTTCGCCCATATCGACCCGATCAAGGCCAAGCTGCGCGCCAACGGCGTCGACATCATCGACCTGGGCATGGGCAACCCGGACATGCCGACGCCGCAGCACATCGTCGACAAGCTCAAGGAAACGGTGAAGGATCCGCGCACCCACCGCTACTCCTCGTCCAAGGGCATCCCGGGCCTCAGGAAGGCGCAGGCGAGCTACTACGGCCGCCGCTTCGGCGTGAAGGTGAACCCCGACACCCAGGTGGTGGCGACGCTCGGCTCCAAGGAAGGCTTTGCCAATATGGCGGCGGCGATCACCGCGCCGGGCGATGTGGTGCTGGTGCCCAATCCCACCTATCCGATCCATTCCTTCTGATTCATCATGAGTGGCGGTGTCGTCCGCTCCATGCCGGCCGAGCCGGACGAGAATTTCATGCGCGCGCTGGATCGGGCCGTCAGGCACTCGATCCCCAAGCCCATCGCGCTGATCCTCAACTATCCGGCCAATCCGACGGCCTACACGGCGTCGCTGGATTTCTACAAGGAAGTGGTCAAGTACTGCCGCGAGCACTCGATCTTCATCCTTTCCGATCTCGCCTATTCCGAGATCTATTTCGATGACGAAGTGCCCCCGTCGGTGCTGCAGATCGATGGCGCCATGGACATCACGGTGGAGTTCACCTCGATGTCCAAGACCTATTCGATGCCCGGCTGGCGCGTCGGCTTCGCCGTCGGCAACGAACGGCTGATCGCTGCGCTGACCCGAGTGAAGTCCTATCTCGATTACGGCGCCTTCACCCCGATCCAGGTGGCGGCGACCGCCGCGCTCAACGGTTCGGACAGCGTCATCGAGGATGTGCGCACCGTCTATCGCGATCGCCGCGACGTGATGGTGGAGAGCTTCGGTCGCGCCGGCTGGACCATTCCGTCGCCCAAGGCGACGATGTTCGCCTGGGCTCCGATCCCCGACCAGTTCGCCCATCTGGGCTCGCTCGAGTTCGCCAAGCTCCTGATCCAGGAGACCGGCGTCGCCGTCGCTCCGGGCGTTGGTTTCGGCGAGTATGGGGACCAGTACATCCGCCTGGCGCTGGTCGAGAACGAACAGCGCATCCGGCAGGCGGCACGCAATGTGAAGAAGTTCTTGCAGAGCCAGCCGAGCCACGGCAACGTCGTGCCGATCACCGCCGCCAAGTAGGGCGGGTGGTTCAGAGTTTGCGGCGGCCCGGTCACTGACCGGGCCGTTTGCTTTCCGCGCATGGTGAGCCGGAATCTCCTTGCTCAGTTAACATGACTATGATTATCAGCTTTCAGCTTGCTGGAGGCATCTCATGTTTCGCCGACTTCTCGTTGCGCTTGCGCTGCTGTTTGCCGCCGCTCCGGCGCTGGCGCAGTCCTTCCCGGTCACCATCAGGCACGCCTTCGGCGAGACGGTGATCGCGAAAGCTCCGGAGCGGATCGTCACCTGGGGTTGGGGCAACCATGACGCGCTGCTGGCGCTGGGTGTGGTGCCCGTCGCTATGCCGTTCTCCACCTACGGTGGTGGCGACAATGGCCTCCACCCCTGGGTCGAGGAGAAGCTGAAAGAGCTTGGCGCGGCGACGCCGGTCCAGCTCGCCGATGGTTCCGACATCCCGTTCGAGCAGATTGCGGCGCAGAAGCCGGACGTCATCATCGCGGTGTTCTCAGGTCTCAATGCCGAGCAATATGCCCGCCTGAGTCAGATCGCGCCGACCGTCGCCTATCCGGACCAGCCGTGGAGCACGCCGTGGCAGGACGTCACCAGGATCATCGGCCAGGTCGTCGGCAAGCCGGCGGAAGCCGAAAAGCTGGTTGCTGACACCCTGCAGTTCGTCGCCGACGAGGCAGCAAAATATCCCGAGATTGCCGGCACGACCTTTGCCGGAGTGAACGACTTCGATGGTTCGATCGCCGTCTACGATGCGCTCGACGCTCGGATGAAGTTCCTCACCGATGTCGGCCTGGTGCTGGCGCCGAGCGTCACCGAGCTCTCGCCCAAGGATGGCTCATTCTACTATCCGCTGAGCTACGAGCTGTTCGATCAGCTCAAGAGCGACATCCTCATCACCTATTACGAAACCCAGGCTGCGTCGGACGAGTTTTTCGCCAAGCCCTATGCGCAGAGCCAGCCGCAATACCTGAAGGGCGCCTTCGCCTCGCTGGTCGGCGTCGAATACGTCGCCGCGGTTTCGCCGCCGAGCGCGCTGTCGCTGCGCTGGGGTTTTCCTCATTACGCCGAAATCATCGCTGCGGCCGCCCGCAACGCCAAGAAATGAGATCCACGATGAAACTCGTCTTCCACGTCGCCGCGGCGCTGTTCGTCGCGCTGCTGGCCTCGCCCGCGCTGGCGCAGAGCTTCCCCGTCACCATCAAGCACGCACTGGGTGAGACGGTGATTCCGGCCGCGCCGCAGCGCATCGTGACGCTCGGCTGGTCCTCGACCGACGCCGCCATTGCGCTCGGCACGGTGCCGGTCGGCTTTCCGAGCTTCCGCTCGGCCGGCTTCGACAAGGACATCGTGCCGTGGGTGGAGGAGGGGATCGCCAAGGCCGGCGCACCGACGCCGGTGACCTTCGACGACACCGCGGGAGCTCCGATCGAGAAGATCGCGGCGCTGAAGCCCGACCTGATCCTCGCGGTCTACTCGGGCATCACCGAGGATGAGTACAAGCTGCTGAGCCAGATCGCGCCGGTGGTGGCGTATCCGGACAAGCCGTGGACGGCGACCTGGCAGCAGGTGATCAGCATCGCCGGTGAGGCGATGGGCAAGCCGGCGGAAGCGACCGCGCTGGTGGCCGAGCTCGAGGCCTTTATCAAGGCCGAGGCGGCCAAGTACCCGGCTTTGGCTGGCAAGAGCGCCGTGACGCTGCTCGACTACAACGGCGCCGCC
>JAEUMC010000498.1 GCA_016793415.1 Devosia sp.
CACTCATGAGCATCGGCCTGGGCGGCGCGGCGGGAACGTCGCTCCAGGTGGCACGCAGATCGTTGAGCCGATCCTTGCGCCGACGGCGGGCCGCCTTGGCTTCGGCGAGGGTGCGGCGGGTGGCCTGGTCGCCGGCGTCGAGGGTGAACAGTTTCTCGCAGTGCGGACACCAGGCGCCGCCATCGGGGCGCACCAGCTTGGCGTTTTCGAGAAACTGGCTGCCGCAATGCGGGCAGCCGACGCTTACCAGGGCATAGGTCGTCATGGTCGAAGGGCGGTTCCGGTCGTTCGGCTCCAGCGTTGTCATGAATGCGTCATGCATTGGTTAACGTGGCACGACGGAGCGGTGGAATGGCGGGCCCCAGCTTCACCAAGTAGCGGCACAGCGCTTGACTCAACCGGGTCGCATCGCCACTTTCCGGCCACTTTAGGGCGCGAGTTGACGCCCATTCCCTTATCTGGCGGGTTGGATGCAGTCCTATCTCGATTTCGAAAAGCCGGTCGCCGATCTCGAAGGCAAGATCGCCGAGCTCAAGTCCCTCGCCACGTCCGACCAGGCCGTGTCCATCGATGAAGAGGTGACACGCCTCTCCGCCCGGGCCGACGAAGCGCTGGTCGACATCTACAAGAAGCTCTCTCCCTGGCAGAAGACGCAGGTGGCGCGCCATCCGCAGCGCCCGCACTTCTCCGACTATGTGAAGTCGCTGATTACCGAATGGACGCCGCTGGCCGGCGATCGCAAGTTCGCCGAGGATCCGGCGCTGCAGGCCGGTTTCGGCCGCTTCAACGGGCAGCCGGTGGCGATCCTGGGGCAGGAGAAGGGCTCCAACACCGAGAGTCGCCTGAAGCACAATTTCGGCATGGCGCGCCCCGAGGGCTACCGCAAGGCCGTGCGCATCATGGATATGGCCGACCGCTTCGATATCCCGCTGGTGTCGTTTGTCGATACCGCCGGCGCCTATCCCGGCATCGGCGCCGAGGAGCGCGGCCAGGCCGAGGCGATCGCGCGCTCGACCGAGCGTTGCCTCGAACTGGGCATCCCCAACCTCGCTATCATCATCGGCGAGGGCGGCTCGGGCGGCGCCATCGCCATTGCCACGGCCAACCGCGTGCTGATGCTCGAGAACGCCATCTATTCGGTGATCTCGCCCGAGCCCGGCGCCGCGATCCTGTTCCGCGACGCGGCCCGCGCCCCCGATATGGCGGCGGCGCAGAAGATCACCGCGCCGGACCTGCTGTCGCTCGGCGTGATCGATGGCATCATCCCGGAACCGGCTGGCGGTGCGCATCGCCATCACGCAGAGGTGATGGCTTCGACTGCCAAGGCGATCAGCCAGTTCCTCGCTGATTTCCCGGGTACGCGGGGCCGACTGGAGGTCCGCGAACACAGGCGCGACAAATTCCTCGCCATCGGCACCAATTTGGGTTGATTGCCGACCGGGCAGGGGGCAAGAAGCCAATAGTAAAGAGCTGTTAACCAGGTCGGATTACCACATGGTAACCGTCCGCTCGTAACCCGATTGTTCGGGCGGGCAAGCATTTCGGGTACCTGACTTTGGGCAGAGCGCTCCGTTCCATCCTTCTCGTCGGCGCTGCCATCAGCGTGGCCGCGCTGCTGGCCGGTTGCGGTGGGCTGAAGCCGGGCAACGCCAAGGCCATGGCGCCGCTGAAGCAGGAGACCATCAGCCGGCTAGCCAGTCTCGGCTCATCGCCTGATGCCGCGATGATGGTCAGGATCTTCAAGGAAAGCTCGGAGCTCGAGGTCTGGAAGCAGACCAGTTCCGGCGCTTTCAAGCTGTTCAAATCCTATCAGATCTGCGCCTGGTCGGGTGAGCTCGGCCCCAAGATCAAGGAAGGCGACCGGCAGTCGCCCGAGGGTTTTTACACCGTCACGCCCGGGCTGATGAACCCCAACTCGAACTACTACCTGGCGTTCAACACCGGCTTTCCCAACAAGTTCGACCGTGCCTACGGGCGCACCGGCTCGGACCTGATGGTGCATGGCGATTGCTCGTCCCGCGGCTGCTACTCGATGACCGACGAGTCGATTGCCGAGATCTATGCGCTGGCGCGCGAGAGCTTCAAAGGCGGCAACGCCTCGTTCCAGCTGCAGATCTATCCGTTCCGCATGTCGGCGCAGAACCTCGCCAAGCATGCCGACAACCCGAACATGAGCTTCTGGAAGGACATCAAGGAAGGCTATGACCGCTTCGAGATCTCGAAGGCGCCGGTCTCCTGGGATGTCTGCAACAAGGAATATGTGTTCGACGTGCCTGGCGGCACGACCCTCGATGCGCTGGGCAGTTGTCCCGTCACGGTCGCGCAGAACGTGCCGGAGACGGTGAAGGCCAAGGCC
>JAEUMC010000501.1 GCA_016793415.1 Devosia sp.
CCCCGGCGGCGATGCCGGCGAAGGGGCCGAGCAGCAGCACGACGACGACCATGAAGGCGCCGAGCGCCAGGAAGCCGACGATCTCGAGCCCAGCGACCCAGTCGGGGCGGCTGAGGTAGGTGCCGGAGAGGATCTGCTCGATGGCCTGGGCGTGAATGGTGACGCCGGCGACATTGTCGCCCAGCGTCGTATTGTGCAGGTCGAGCAGGCCGGAGGCGGAGGTGCCGACCAAGACGATGTTGCCGGCGATGCGATCGGCAAGCTGCTGGTAATTGGGACCGAGCAGGTCGGCGGCTGAGACCAGCAGATTGGGGTCGGGGCGGCTGTAGTAGAGCCAGAGATCGCCCTCGGAGGTCAGCGGCACGGTGAAATCGCCCAGCCGGATACTGTCGACATAGCCTTCGGCAGCGGTATCGCCGAACACCACCACGGTGCTGATGCCCATGGCGAGGCGCAGCGCTTCGACCGAAAGGGTGGGAAACAGCTGGCTGCCATTGGTCCACAGCATCGGGATGCGGCGCACGGCGCCAGCCGAGAGCTCGGAGTTGAGGCTGAGGGCGGCAAGGCCCGGTGCCGCGTCGCGGAGGATCGGGATCGGCGAGGCCGTGCCGGTGAGGAACGGGATGCGCTCGGTCGGATCCGGTCCGGAAATGGCGAAGCCGCCCTTGGGGTTGCCGGTCAGCGGCTTGCCCGAGGGGGTGCGTGAGAAGCCGAGGATGGAAGGCGAGCGGGAGAGCGAGGCGGCAAAGATCGCGTCGTAATCGGGGAGCGTCGCTGCATCGACGCCCGGCAGGCCGGCCGCAATGCGGCGCGGCGACATGCGGTCGGCCTCGGGGAACAGCACGTCGAAGCCGATGGCAGCAGCGCCCAGCTCGGTCAACCGGTCGGTGATGGCGGCGAGGCGATCGCGCGGCCACGGCCACTGGCCGAACTCGGCGAGCGCTGCTTCATCGATATCGATGACGCGCACCGGAAATTCGGCCTCCGGGCGCGGGTGCAGGCGCTGGTAGAAATCGAAGGCGATCTCGCGCAGCACCTGGACCGGGAACGGATCGGCGATGCGCAGGAACATCAGCAGGATCACGATGACGAGGCCAGCGAGAATCGGCAGCAGGCGTCGCAACATCGGTGGGCTCGGATCCTGTGGTTAGCCGTGAGTGCCGATGTTGAGGCCGGGGCTCCGGTTCGGCGGCGGCTCGTTGTCCGGGTTTCCGCCGCCGGCGTCGGTGGTGTTAGGCACCACGGCGCGATTGAGGCACTCGCGGGCCTGCGTCACCCAGAACGGGCTGAGCAGGTCGCTCTCCGATACCGCCCAGGGGAACATGCCACGCATCGAGGTGCGCTCGGCGCCGACGAAATCCTCGGTGTTGCCGAGCAGCCTGGCGTCGGCCAGGTCAGCCATGCCGACATCGCAGAAATCATCGACGGTGATGCACTTGTTGGCCTTGTTGCACATCACCACGGCGCCGTGGAACAGCAGCAGCGAATAGTGATCCTCATGGACGTTGAGGTCGAAGGCGGTGCCGCGTACCCCGACCGTGCCGGTGGGCGTGGTGATCAGGTAGCGATCCTTGGGCGCGCCGCCGGTGACGAAGCGGAAAGTCCCCGACAGGGCATTGATCGCGAACTTGCCGCCCGAGCCATCCTCGCGCAGCAGGTAATCCTCGAGCACCAGCGCCGAGCGCGGGCCGACCACCAGCTTGGTCTTGTCGGAGAACAGGATCTGGACGAGGCCCTTGGCATCGGTGACGACGCGATCGCCGATGAAGACGTCGGTGCCGACCACGAGTGTCTTGGTGCCGGATTTATCCTCGAGCCGGGCAGCCGGATCGACGCCCATTGCCTTGCCGGAGGCGGCCAGGGCAGGTTGCGCCACCAACAGCAGCAGGATGAACGAGGTAAGCAGCCGCAGCATCGGAACCTCCAGGACAGACGTCCGGCGCGGACCACCTGCCACGCCGCCCATGAACGCCGGCTGAACGGCGCAGACGGGAACCTAGCACAGGAGTAAACTCTGCGCTTGCCTCAGACAACCGGAGGTTGCAAGCATCGGGCCTCGGGACGAGCCGTGGGGGCGTCACCCCGCAAGGACAAGACCGAATGGTCGCATTGTTTTTTCTGCTGTTCATCGGACTGGAGCTCAAGCACTACATCGCCGACTATTTCCTGCAGCCGGGATGGATGCTGGGCGGTAAGGGCGATTTCCGCCAGCCGGGCGGTTATGCGCATGCGGGCGTGCATGCCGGCCTGACGGCGGTGGTGCTGCTGCTGGCGGGAACGCCGCTGGCCTGGCTCGCCGGGATCGTGGTGGCGGAGTTCGTCGTGCACTACCTGCTCGACTATTCGAAGATTCACTATTCGCGCGGCGTGCATGTCGACACGCAGCCGCGACGCTTCTGGAGCCTGCACGGGCTCGATCAGATCACCCACCAGCTGACCTATGCGGCAATCATCTATGCGGTGCTGCTGAGCAAGGGGCTGGTGTAGGCAGCGAGACCAGGTCGGCCAGATACCCACGCACTGACCAGGTAAGCCGCCTCGACTACTTCCGCGAGCGCTTGGCGTGCTTGGCTTCGTCGGGCTTTTCGATCAGCTGGGCAAGGATCTTGTCGACCAGATCGAGGTCCTCGCGCTTGCCTTCGGACTGCTGCTGCAGATCGACCAGATATGAGGTCGTGTAGTAGAGCCGGCGCGCCAGCAGTGTCGCGACGTAGAGCGCGATCTCGGGGTTGCCGCCCAGAAAGCTGATGGCGTCGTCGATGGCGTACGCCTTCACCGTCGAAAGCGCTTTGACCGTGGCGCTCGAGGGCATGTCGAGCAGCACCGCCATTTCGCCGAAAATCGAGCCGGGTTCGTCGATATAGCTGACCTGGGTATCCTTGCGCAGGACTTCGACCTGGCCGTCG
>JAEUMC010000921.1 GCA_016793415.1 Devosia sp.
CATTGCCGCCGCTCTGTCGGAGCCTCGCGATGCGCTCGAGGAAATCGTCGAGCCTTACCTGATCCAGCAGGGGTTCATCCAGCGCACACCGCGTGGCCGCATGCTGACGGCGCTGGCCTTTCAGCACCTTGGGCTCGCGACCCCGCAGGGTTTTGTCGGCCTGCAGGGGAGCCTGTTCGAGGAGCCGGGCGAGGAATGAGCGATCCGCTGTTTCGGCCGCGCGTCCACCTCATCCTGCTCGGCGTCGCCGATGTCGCGCGTTCGGCGGCGTTCTACGAAGCGCTGGGGTGGCGGCGGGCGCCGACCAGCCATGCCGGCTTCGTCAAGTTCGACCTGGGCGGCATGGCGCTGGCATTGATCTCCAAGGACGACCTGGCTCGAGACAGCCTGGGCGCGCCCGGCGATGCCGGCGCTTCGTCCGGCCTGGCGCTGATCTACTGCGCCGAGCATCCCGACGATGTCGCTCGGCTGCTGGCCCAGGCCGAGCGCGCCGGCGGCACCATCGTCAAGCCGGCGACCCGGACGCAGTGGGGGACGGCCGGCTATTTCCGCGACCCCGATGGCCATCTGTTCGAGATCGACCACGAGGACGTCTGGGTGTTCGACGGGGAGCATCATCTTGTCGTCTGAGCATCCGCTTCCCATGATCGGTCGGCCGGCAACCCAGGCGCTGCATCTCATCGGCATCGCTACGCTGGAACAGGTCGCCCGGCACAGCCAGCGCGAGCTGCTGGCTCTGCACGGCGTCGGTCCCAAGGCGGTTCGCATCCTCAAGGCCGAGCTCGAAGCGCATGGTCTCGAATTCGCCGAGGGGCACAAGTGACCGGCGGCCGCCAGATGCTGAGCTTCGACCTCGCCGGAGCGCGGTTCCAGATGCGGGCTGTGGCGATCATCCGCCGCGACGGTCACGTCCTCATGCATCGCGCCACGCACGAGCAGTTCTGGTCGCTGCCGGGTGGCCGGGTGGAGTTCGGCGAAACGGCAGCCGAGACGCTGGAGCGCGAGCTGCTGGAAGAACTGGGCTGCGCGTCCCGCCCGGGTCCCCTCAGGTTCCTGGTGGAGAACCTGTTCGTCTACGAGGGGCGCGCCGTGCACGAGGTCGGCTGGTACTTCGAGACCGAGCTCGTTGGCGATTTTCCCTTCGTCACCGACGACGTCTGCTATCGCACCATCGATGGTGCGTCCGAGCTCGAGTTCCGCTGGGTACCCGATATGGTCGAGGGATATCGCGACTTTCCGCTCATGCCGCCCATGCTGGCATCGCAGCTACTCGATCCCACGCCGGGATTTCGGCACATCATCGAGCGCCAGACATGACTTCCAGCCACTTCACCGCCCGCGTCTACTACGAAGACACCGATTTTTCCGGCAATGTCTACCACGCGGCGTACCTGCATTTCTTCGAGCGGGCGCGGACCGAGTTTCTGCGCGAACGCGGCGTGCATCACTCCGAACTGGTGAAGGATGGCATCGCCTTTGCCGTGCGCAGCATGAGCATCGATTTCAAGGCTGCGGCCCATATCGACGATCTGCTGGAGGTTAAGACCGAGGTTGCCTCGCTCACCGCGGCGAGGCTCAACCTGGTGCAGTCGATTGCCCGCGATGGCGTCGAGATCACTCGCGCCGAGGTGCAGGTGGTAGCGATCAAGACCAGCGGCGGAGTGGCCAGGATGCCGCGCGAGCTGCTGGATATGCTCAAGGCCTAGCGAAGGGGCCGCCAGTGTAGGGCGGCCCCAAGCTTGTACCTCAGATTGGCGTCCTACATCGCAGCAGCCATCACCTGGCCGCGGATCTCGCCATCAGGGAACTTCGCCGTATGCAGATTGAAGTACCACTGACCGCCCTGCAACTGGGTGATCTGCTCGTCGGTCAGCGTGGCGTTGCCGTTGATCGGGCTTGCCAGCGGATCGGCCAGCGGTACCACCGGATCGGCATTGGCGCCTTCAGCGGCCGGACCATGGAAATGGGCGCCGGTCGCATCGCCGCTCAGACCCTCGTAGGTGACGGTCCAGGTGAATACCTTGCTGTCAGTGTCGAGCGTGGCTTCGACCTTGCCGGTCGCCGCCGAGTCGGTGGGCGGCGCTTCGGAAGCGCCTTTGAGGTCGGCGCTGAACTTCAGCATTTCGGCGTAAGCCGGCATGGCGGAGAAGGCCAGCACCGCAGCGGTGGCGAGCAAAGTCCGTGTCAGGTTCAGATGCATCGGGAAATCTCCCTTTCTTTTGATGAACCCCCGCACGGACTCCCGTCCGGCGGGGCTGGCAGACAAACGCCGATCGGGGGAGGGGGTTGCGCTGCGCCGATCCGACGCGATCACACAAACGCGAGGAATCGCTTTGTTAAC
>JAEUMC010000957.1 GCA_016793415.1 Devosia sp.
GCCGCCTCCTCGATATTGCAGCTACATGACCAGCCGGCCACAGAGAGACCCGAGACGATGACCGCGATCGCGCCCGAAACGAAGTTCAGTGCCGTTGCGGGCATCGAGGTCAACCGCGTGCCGGATGGCGCGATGGTCTACCAGAACGAGCGCGAGCGGGTGCACTTCCTTAATCCGACGGCGCTGATCGTGTTCGAACTGTGCGGGCTCAACAAGACAGCGGGCGAGATCGAGGCCTTCATCACCGATGCGTTCGCCCTCGACGTGGCACCGACCGCGGCGGTCAGGGAATGCCTCACCTCGTTGCTCGACGAAGGACTGGTGGTTTGCGCCCCATCGTCTGCCGTACCCTGAGACGGGAATACCGGCTCCATCCTCCCTCGGATGAGGTGGCGCACCTGCTGCGCTTCGTCGAGGCGACGCCCGACCTGCCGGCCCCGGCTCTTGAGATCGTCGACATCCCGGTGCGCCTTCGCGACGGCTTTCTCGTCGCCACCCTGCCCTCGGGCGAGCTGGTCGAGGGCACGCCGAACCATCTGATCAGCGCCATGCACCGGATTGTGCTCGTCGATCTCATCGAGGGCGAGCCACAGGCTCCCTTCGTCCATGGTGCAACGGTGATGATCGGCGGGCGCCGCATCCTGCTGGTCGGCCACAAGGCTTCGGGCAAGAGCACGCTCGCCTTGCACCTGGCGCTGGCTGGCCACGAGGTCGAGGGCGACGAGCATCTGGTACTCCGCGAGAGCGAGGTCGTTGCCCGGCCACGAACCCTGCGGATCAAGGAAGGTAGTCTCCGGCTGGTCCCAGGCCTGCCGGAGCAGGTCAGGGACGCGCCATTCATCCATAATTGGGATGGCTCCGTCATCCGTTCGATCAGTCCCACGGTGGGCGGGCGCCCCTGGGTGATTCGTGCAGGCAGGCTCGATGCGATCGTGCTCCTCGTGGCCAATCACGGCGGCCGGTCAGCCGCGCGGCCGATCCCCGGCAAGGAGGCATTCGCGCGCCTGATGTCGGAGGTCATGCTTCCTCAGGGCGGCGTAGCTGCCGCCGCGGGGCGTTTGCGGCAGGTCGCGATGGGGGTTCCGGCGTACCAGCTGTTGCTCGGAGACCTCGTTGCCGCCGAATGGCACCTTTCCGGCATCGCATCGCAGTTGACGTGAATGACGTTGCAGCGCAACACTTGCGTGTTGAGAGATACTCAAGGGGTTGCGATGTCCGATAAACATGAGAGCGCACGGCTCGAACAGGCTCTGGAGACTGTTGACCAGGGTCGCCGTGATGCGCTGCGCAAGCTGGTAACGACCTCGGCGTTTGCCGTTCCCGTGGTGGTGTCGTTTGCCATCGACGGCCTGACAGTGAGCCCTGCATTGGCCGCAGGGAACTCTACTACTTCGTGAACCAAACACAGCGCGTTGATCCCACGATCAGCGCGTGCATGATCATCAAGAACGAGCAGCCGTTTCTCGACGGCTGCTTGAAGTCGTTGCATGGCCTGGTGGACGAGATCGTCATCGTCGACACCGGTTCCACCGATTCTTCCATCGACATCGCCAGGGCGCACGGGGCCCGCGTGCTGGACTATGCGTGGCACGATGACTTCGCGGCCGCGCGCAATTTCGGCCTCGAGGCCGCCGGCTCGGAGTGGATCCTCTACATCGATGCGGATGAGCGGCTGGTCGATGCGACGCGCGAAGCGTTGCGCGCGGGGCTCGAAAAGCCCGACATCTTCGCCGTCAGGCTGCTGTTCCGGGTCAACAGCAACAGCACCCTCTACCGCGAGTACCGGTTGTTTCGGAACGATCCCCGGCTGCGCTTCAAGGGCGCCATGCATGAGACGATCCTGCCCGACCTGGCGATGCTGCAGCGTGAAGCCGGGGCACGGGTCGGCGATGCATCGGCCAAGCTGATCCATCTCGGCTATGACGGCGAGATGACCGCCAAATACCGTCGCAACCTGCCGTTACTGCAGGCCTCAGTCGTGCGGGACCCCCACCGCAGTTACTACTGGAAGGACCTGGCCGACACGTTGGCCGGCCTGGGTGAGACCGATGCAGCGATCGCCGCCGCCCAGCAGGGTCTCGCCCGCGCAAAAGCGCCTGGGCAGGTCAGCGACGTGATGCATAGCGCGCTGATCTACACGCAGGCCCGGCTTCAGGTGCAGCGGGGCGAAGACATGCGCGACCTGATCGAGGTCGGCCTCAAGCTCCACCCCAGGAACTGGTCGTTGCTGTTTCTGAGGGCGCGCGCCCGGGTCAATGCGGGCGCCCTGCAGGCCGCCATCGAGGACCTCCGCCTGCTGTTGGCACAGGATGCCGACAGCATCGTCGATGACACCCTGGCGCACGACCGACGGATCTTCGGCGCCCATGCCCATGAACTGATGGGAGTGGCGCTGTAGCGCATGGGCGAACGCCACGGTGCGGCGGCGGCGTTCGGACGCGCCTCCATCGCTGCCCCGGAGGTGCAGGAGTATCGCGTCAAGGCGATGGCACTGAGCGGCGGGGCAGCGTTGGCAGGAGCATCGGCCGTTTGACGAAGGTCAGCGGCATCGTGAGCTGCCAGTAGGTCCGGCGCAGCGCGCTGTCTCCCCCGGTGGCCCTGCACATCCGCTCAGGCGCAGTCGCGGCTCGCAGTTCCGGACCGATGCCCGGCGATGGCGTGTCCGGCGTCGCCCGACACATGCTCTGCCACCACGCGATTGCATCGCGGGGCGCCTGCAGCGGCGACGGCACGGGCATGCCCAGAAGCTCGCTTGCCGCTGCTGTCCAGAGTTCGAGGATGGCCAGCAGGCGAGGGTGTCGGGCGGCGCGTCCGACCAGCCGGCGGCGCTCGCTTTCATCCAGTTCGATGACCGCGGCGGCGAACTCGTAGAGCGCCTTCAGCTCGATCGTCGCGTGCTTCACGGCCCGGTGGCCAACGTGATGATGGATGATCCCGTGCAGGACATGCAGATGCGCGGGCAACACCGACGCAGCCGCATCACCGGGCTCGGCGGGCAGCGCCGCGGCGAGCAGTTCGGCGGAGGGGAGGAACTGCTCCACTCGCGAGGGGCCGCCGCGCCGATGGATCTCGATCCAGCCGGGCATGTCGGAGCGGTACAGCTCATGCAGATGATGGTGGATGAGGCGCGGACGGGGCTCGCCTGCCGGGCGATAACCTAGCGCCAGCACCACCTGCTGGGCGCGCTGCGCCTGGTGCGGGGCGACTAGCAGATCGAGATCGCGCAGATGCCGCCAGTCCGGCGCCCCGGTGACGATCGAGCGTCCGCCTTTCAGGGCCAGCGGCACGATGGACTCGCGGCGCAGCGCTGTGACGATCTCGTCGAGCCGCTGCCGCATGATGCCGCGACGCGCGAGATGATCGGTCTGGCGTTGTTGCAGCGCTCTGGTGATGGTCATCCGCCCATCCGGCAGGGTCAGCGGCGGCACCGGCGGAGCAAGATGGCGATGGATGGCCGCCCGGACCAGCACCGAGCTGAGCCGCAACTCGTCGGCATAGCTGAGAAGCGCCTCCCAACCGGCAGCTGCGACGCGGTTGGCAAGTGTGGGATCGGCGTTGGCAGCATCGAAGCGCAGACAGTCGACCAGCAGGGCGTGGAGCCTCGTTTCCTCGCCGGGCGTAGTCATTGAAACCCGAACGGTACCGGCCGCCGACCACCAAGCCAGCGCAGCAGCCGCACCGAGCGGGCGGAAAGGGCGGCCTTGACGCCAAAGGGCAGCACCGGCCATCCGCTCCTTCGACCCGCGCCGGCGGCGTCCACCCGCTCGAGCAGGCGAAGCCAGTGCGAGGTGGCCTCGGTCGCCAGCTTCTGTTGCAGCCATTCGGGCAAGGGCCGCTGCCGCCAGGCGAAGTAGGCGGCGTATTCGGCGGGACTCTGCAGCAGATGGCGCAGATAGTCTGCAAGGCCCTTGGGGCCACCATGGGCCTCGGCATCGATGTAGGAATGCTCGGGCGCAAACTCCTGCGCGTTGGGGGCACCGCGATAGACCGGTATGGTCCCCGACATCAGCGGATCGAACAGCTTCTCGGTGACATAATCGGGAGCCTGCGAGTTCTCCAACGACAGGCAGAAGTGGTAGCGCGAAATGGTG
>JAEUMC010000966.1 GCA_016793415.1 Devosia sp.
ACCAGCTTGGTCTTGGCGCTGAACGAGGCGGGCTGCCAGTTCTTGCCGCCGCCCAGGGTCGGGCAGTAGATGCCCGGCAGGTCGTCACGCGAGCCGACGGTGCCGGCAACGTATTTCTGCAGGTCGGCCTTCGGATCGTAGTTCAGCGGCAGGCCGGTCTTCTGGTCGATGCCGGTGGTCCAGTTCAGGTCGTCGACATACTGCGTGGCGTGCTGCAGTTCGCCGTTCGAGCGATCGAACGAATAGCCGAAGCCATTGCGCGCTGCGCGGAAGGCGAGGTTGCGATCGCCCGTGTCGATGAGCTGGGTTTCGCCGATCTCGTCGTAGTCGTAGGGGTCGTTGGGAGTGAACTGGAAATGCCACTTGATGGCGCCGGTCTCGGTATCGAGGGCCAGCAGGCTCGAGGCATAGAGGTTGTCGCCCGGGCGATACTCGGCGTCGATCTGCGGCGCCGGGTTACCCGTGCCCCAGTAGGTCAGACCGAGCTTGGGGTCGTAGCTGCCGGTCTGCCAGATCGAGCCGCCACCGGTTTCCCAGGTACGCTCGCGCTTCCAGGTCTCGTTGCCGGGCTCGCCCGGCGCCGGAATGGTGTAAGTGCGCCACTTCGGCTTGCCGGTATTGAGGTCGATCGCCTCGATCCAGCCGCGGATGCCGTATTCGCCGCCGGCAGGGCCATAGAGGGCGACATCGCCGATCACCAGCGGCGCGACGGTGAAGCTCTCGGCGCGGGCCTTGTCGGCCTGCTGGGTTTCCCAGTTGACCTCGCCGGTATCCTTGTTGATCGACATCACCCGGCCATCGAGGGTGAGGGCAATGACGTCGTTCTTCCAGAACGCGATGCCACGGTTCTCGGCGCCGCAGCAGGTGGCGTCGGAGATCCACTGCTTGTCGACTTCGGGATCGACCTTCCAGACGATCTTGCCGAAGCGGCCATCGCGCACATCGACCTTGTAGACGCGGCTCCAGCCGGCCTGCACGTACATGAAGCCGTCTTCGACAAGCGGGGTGCCTTCGTTGCGGGCGCTGGCATAGCGGCCGCCGGCCGACGCCTGGTCGAACTGGGTGACGAAGGCCAGCGACAGCTTGTCGACGTTCTCCTTGTTGATGCCGTCCAGCGGGCTGTAGCGGTGGGCGTCATAAGTCCGGTGGACCATCAGCCAGTTGCCGGATTCTTTGTCGGCCGCCAGCAGCCGATCATTGGTTACCTCGTCGGACCAGGCCGATGACGCCATCGTCACCGCCAGAGCCAGGAGGCCGGCGCCTAAGCGCAAGCGTGCCATCTTCCTCATCCCTTTGATCTCGAAAACTCGCATTTGAAATTCGGCTTGCGATCCGATGGGGGACCGGAAGCGCTGCGACGTTATCGCAATGCGGCGTTTGGTCGCCAGAATGTACGCGGTGCACAAAAGCCAATTCAAAATATAGGAACAAGCACTGACCGCTGCTTTCTATATTCAATCAGAGTGAGAGCGCGGCGATATCGGCCGCGCTGCCGAGCCGCCATGGCCGGCACGGAGGAGAAACAGCTGATGAAACAGGACACCAAGGCCGTCCCGGCAAACGAGACTCAATGCGGGTGCCAGTGCACCAGGGTCAGCCGGCGGACCGTCCTGGGCGGCCTGGCGGCGGCCGGCGCCTTTGCCGGGCTCGGCGGCACGGCGATGGCCGCAGCGCCCGACGCGATGCCTCCGCAGGTGGGTGATTTCCTCGTCTCGCCGTCCGGCACGACGCCGCTGACACCAGACAGCATCAAGCTGGACAGCAAGCCGTTCGAAGCGGTGGCGATGTCGCCCGACGGCGTGGTGCGCAACGCCGAGTACGAGAATACCATTCTGCTGCTGCGCTACGACCCCGCGAGCCTGCCGGCGGAAACCGCGGCGAAATCGGCCGAAGGCGTCTTGGGCTACACCATCATCTGCACCCATGCGGGGTGCCCGCTTGGCGACACCTTGAAGAACAAGCTGCTCGCCTGCGACTGCCATGGCTCGCAGTTCGACCCCACCAAGAATGGCGAGGTCGCGCATGGGCCGGCGGTGCGCAAGCTCCCGCAACTCGGCCTCAAGGTCGAGGACGGCAAGCTCGTGGTGGCCGAGGCATTCGACTCCCGCATCGGCGGCGACATGATGGGCGAAGACGACCGGTAATCGGCCTCCTTCACTTGAACGAGGAATGACGCAGTGGAACTCAGACTATTTCTCGCGGCCGCCCTGGTCGTCATCCCCGGTACCGTGCTGGGGGCCAGCCTGCCGTTGGCCGGCAGCTACGGCACGCCGGCGGGCTGCGCGGCCGATGCCGGCGGCGACAAGGTGCTGATCAGCGCCGACGACATTCGCTTCGAAGGCAATGTCTGCCCCTACACCAACATTACCGAAAGCGGCGACAAGGCTTGGCAGGTGAAGATCGCCTGCGAGGCGGGCCACGACGAAGTCGTGCGGGGCACGCTCGATATCACCGAGAGCCCCGACGCCAGCAAGCTGACCGTGGCGCTGAAGGACGGCGCCGGCCCGAAGGGCGATTTTCTGCCCTGCGACGCCGCGGCAACCGCATCGCAGTAGTTAGCCTCTCATTTTTTCTGGTTTTTGGAGTTATTGGACGGTCCGCAGCCCGCGCAAGGGACCCAACAGTGTCAACTCTGCCAAAGAACAGCGATCGCGTTCCGGACAGTGCGATCGTTTCCGCTACCCGAATCCGGGCCACGCTCCGCAGCGACATCCTCACGGGAAAGCTTCGGCCGGGCACCAAGGTGAACATAGACGACCTCGCCGAGCGCTATGAGACATCGCATATCCCGATCCGCGAGGCGTTGATCGGGCTGGTGTCGGAAGGGCTGGTCAAGCGCGAGGAACGACGAGGATTCTTCGTGACGGCGTTCACGGCAGAAATGCTGGAGGAATTGGTCAAGACCAGGTGCTGGCTCGAGGAACGGGCGCTGACCGAGAGCATCGCCAATCGGACGGTCGAATGGGAGGAGAATCTGGTTCTGGCGCTGCACTGGCTGTCCCGGACCAACCGCTACATCGATGCGGAACGCCAGCAGCTCAACCCCGGCTGGGAGGAGCGGCACAAGCAGTTTCACCAGGTGCTGATCAGCGCCTGCGGTTCGTCGCTTTTACTGCGCTACTGCCAGGAGATCCGGGATCGGGTGGACTCGTACCGGTTCATCACCGAGAGCGCCAATCCGGCGCCGTTCGAAGCCCGCCCCGACGAGCACCGGCTGATCGCCGATGCGGCGCTCGCCGGCGACACCAGGACCGCGGTCGAGCTGCTGCTGAAGCACTATCGGCAGACGCTCGAGATCATCACCTCGACCTTTGCCGCAAGCGGCAGGGATCGCGCGGAAGCCATGAAGGGAGACGCCTGACATCGGCGCGCCTCCCAGTCTTTAGCCCCGGAGCGCTTTCAGGAAGGGTTCAAGACCCTTCCGGCTCGAGAGCGCGACAACAAATGACCCGTGGAGGAAGTCGATGAAGTCCGTTTCGATCGTAAGCCTGGTGCTGCTCGCCGGGGTTGCCGCCAATCCGGCATTGGCGCAACAACAGGCGCCGGCGCCCGGCCCCTACTTCGTCGGCAACCCGCTGGGGCTGCCGGTCAACCCCGCCGCCGACGGCGCCTTCGCGCCAATGTCGAGCAACGTGAAGGTGTTCGGCGCCATCTACGCCACCGAGAGCTGCTCGTACGACGCGGAGCGCGACCTGATCGTCGCGCCGGCCCGCGGGGTCAGCCAGGCGGTGCAGGAGAACAACGCCTTCGTCGCGCTGATCAACCATGACGGCTCGGTCAACACCGCGCGCTGGATCGGCGTGCAGAACCCGCCGCAGCGGGCGACGCTGCAGCCGCCGCTAGTCCTCAACGAACCGTTCGGCAGCGATATCGAGGGCGGTGTGCTCTACCTCGCGGATCGCGACGGCGGCACTGCCGACCCGGCCGACCCGAGCAAGACCACGCCGAGCAAGGCGGTGATCCGCAAGTTCAGCATGAAGACCGGCGAGCCGGCAGGCGAAGCGGTGATCGAAGGGTCGCCCTGGATCAACGATATCGAAGTGGCGCTGGACGGTACCATCTATGCCAGCAACACCGGCGTCGGCGGTAAGGAGCCCCAACCCGACAGCTGGCAGATCTGGAAAGTGACGCCGGACGGGGTGGCCTCGGTGTGGCTCCAGGGCGCGCCGCTCAACCAGCCCAACGGCATCGCCTTCGATGGCGACGGCAACGTCGTGGTGGTCAATATCGGCAATGACGAGGTGCTGACCTTTGCCGCCGCCGACGCCAAACTGCTGAAGACGGAGAAAGCGGCACAAGCCGGCAATGACGGTATCGTCATCCTGCCCGACGGCACCAAGTACATCAGCAGCGTGATGAACGGCGGCATCACCAGACTGACGCCCGACGGCGCCGCGTCGCTGATCGCCGAGAACATCCCGAGCGCCGCCTCGATGTGCTACGACGCCGGCGCCGACCAGCTTGTGGTGCCGATGAACGCCAATAACGGGCTGGCGTTCGTCAGTTTGAAGTAGCGGGGGCGCGCAAGAAGCCGGACGATCCCGGCCCCCGCGGGCTGGGATTCTGCTTACCCCGGCTGTTCCACATCGGCAGCGGGCCGCATTGCGGTCGCAGCAAGACGGCGTCCTTGGCCGCCTCGCCCCGGGCACATCGGTGTCAGGGGCGCCGCGCCGTCAAGCGGCGGGATGCGGTGACACAGCTTCTTCGTTCCCACCAGAGCCATGACGTCGAACGCCGTATGGCCGGATCGACCACACGCGGGTTCCTCTGGCGCATGTTTCTAAAACGTTTTGGATTTCTTCAGACGTTGGCTCTATGAATATCCCTCGTCAGGCCTGCACATGGGGACAATGTGCCGCGTCAAAACGATTTATCATCGGCCGCCACGCTTCGCTCGATTGGCGAGAGCCTCGGCCTTTCTCCGGCCACGGTAAGCCGGGCGCTCAACGGCTTTCCTGAAGTCGGTGAGGCGACGAGGTTGCGCGTCATCGAAGCGGCGCGACTGCTGGACTATCGACCGAACCAGGTGGCGCGAAAGCTGGTTTCGGGGCGGTCGGGCATCGTCGGCCTGGTCGTGGGCAAGCCTCGCTCGCTTGCAACCGACACCACCTTTTTCGGCGTGATCAGCGAGCTGTCCGCGAGTCTGGCAGCCCGCGATGTGGACCTCGTACTGCACGTTTCGACGGACATGGATGAGGTCGAACCTTATCGGCGTCTGCTCGCCAAGGGCACGCTTGACGGTTTCATCCTCAACGGCCCGCGGCCGGACGACGCCCGCATCGCCTTCCTCGAGGCAGCCGGCGCAAACTTCGTCGTGCATGGGCGCAGCGCGGAAAGCGTGTCTTATCCCTATTTCGACATCGACAACCGGGCCGTATCCGAGCTGGCGGTAGAACTGCTCTGCGACCTGGGGCATCGACGCATCGCCCTGATCAACGGTCCCGCAGAGCTGGCCTTTGCGGCCGACCGGCTACACGGATTCAGGATTGCGCTGGCCAGGCGCGGACGATCGGTTGCGGCAAGGCTGGTCCTCCATGGGCCGATGACCGAACAGCAGGGCTATCTCGCGGGGCTGCGCATGCTGAATGGCGAGGCGGGGCAACGGCCGACCGGAATCGTCTGCGGCTCCACCGTGCTTGCCGCCGGCGTGATGCGGGCCGCCATCGAACTCGGCCTGGACGTGCCCGGCGACATCTCGATCGTCTCGCATGACGACGACGTTCCGCAATTGCCTGCAGCTGCCTTTGCGGTGCC
>JAEUMC010000006.1 GCA_016793415.1 Devosia sp.
AGGGCATCGCGTTCCGCCATGTGCGGGGCGCCGAACTGGCGGAGCTGCAGCCCGGGCTGTCGCCGCGCATCACCTGCGCTACGTTCATTCCGAAATGGCAGACCGTCAGCGACCCCTACGACTACGCGGTCGCGGTGGCCAAGGCGGCAATGGCCCGCGGCGCCAGTTTCAAGCGCGCCGAGGTGGCAGAGCTGCGGCCGGATGATAGTGGCGTCACCATCGTGCTCAGCGACGGCACCTCGCTGCGCGCCCGGCAGGTGGTGGTGGCGGGTGGCGCGTGGTCGAAGCGGCTGACGGCGCCGCTCGGCGACGACATCCCGCTCGAGACCGAGCGGGGCTACAACACGACGCTCCCCGGCTACAGCTTCGATCTCAAACGCCAGCTGGTGTTCGGCGGCCACGGCTTCGTCGTGACACCACTCGCAACCGGCATTCGCATCGGTGGCGCGGTCGAGCTGGGCGGCCTGAAACTGTCGCCCAACTTCAAGCGCGCCGACGCCATGCTCAAGAAAGCCGCGATGTTCATGCCTGGTCTGGTGACATCAGGCGGCAAGCAGTGGATGGGGTTCCGCCCGTCACTGCCCGACAGCCTGCCGGCCATCGGCTTCTCGCGCGCATCGCGCCACATCGTCTATGCCTTCGGGCATGGCCATCTGGGGCTGACGCAATCGGCCGGCACCGGCAAGCTGGTGGCCGAACTGCTCACCGGCACTCCAGCTTCTCTCGACCTCACGCCCTTTTCTCCGCAACGCTTCTAGAACGAGCCTTTCCATGTCCCGGCATATCTTCACCTGCATCGATGGTCACACCTGCGGCAACCCGGTCCGCCTGGTCGCCGGCGGCGGCCCGCTGCTCAAGGGCAATTCGATGATGGAGCGGCGCGCCGATTTCCTCGCCAACCACGACTGGATCCGCAAGGGCCTGATGTTCGAGCCGCGCGGCCACGATGTGATGAGCGGCTCGATCCTTTACCCGCCGACGCGCGAGGATTGCGACATCGCCATCCTGTTCATCGAGACCTCGGGCTGCCTCTACATGTGCGGCCACGGCACCATCGGCACGGTGACCATGGCGATCGAGAACGGGCTGATGACGCCGAAAACTCCGGGCGTGGTGAACCTCGATGTCCCCGCCGGCAAGGTGGTGGCCGAGTACACCATGGACGGGGAGTATGTGGACAAGGTGCGGCTCACGAACGTGCCGAGCTTCCTCCACTCCACTGACCTCGAAATCGACGCGCCGGGATTGGGCAAGCTCAAGGTCGACGTGGCCTATGGCGGCAATTTCTACTGCATCGTCGACGCCCAGGAGAACTTCTCCGACATCGCCGACGTCTCGGTCGGCGACCTCTTACGCTGGAGCCCGGCGCTGCGCACGGCGATGAACGAACGCTACGAGTTCGTCCACCCGGAGAACGACAAGATCCGCGGCTGCACCCATATCCTGTGGACCGGCAAGCCGACCAATGCCGCCAACACGGCGAGGAACGCCGTGTTCTACGGCGACAAGGCGATCGACCGCTCGCCGTGCGGCACCGGCACCTCGGCCCGCATGGCGCAGTGGTATGGCCGCGGCAAGCTGAAGGTCGGCGACGCGTTCAACCACGAGTCGATCATCGGCTCGGTGTTCAACGGCCGGGTCGAACGGGCGGTGAAGGTCGGCAACTATGAGGGGATCGTCCCCTCGATCGCCGGCTGGGCCCGGCAGACCGGCCTCAACACCATCTATATCGACGATCGAGACCCCTTCGCTCACGGCTTCTCGCTGGTGTGACGCAGATGAAAATCACCGCAATATCGGTCTACCAGGTCGATCTGCCGCTGCGCGAGGGCCGCTATAACTGGAGTGGCGGCAACTTCATGGAAGTGTTCGACTCGACGGTCGTCGCGGTCGAGACCGACACGGGGATCACCGGCTATGCCGAGTGCTGTCCGCTCGGCTCGGCGTATCTGCCTTCCTATGCCAAGGGGGTGCGCGCCGGCCTCGCCGAGATCGGACCCAAGCTGATCGGGCATGATCCGACTGACCTGTGGCCGCTCAACCACCACATGGATGCGGTGCTACGCGGCCACCCCTATGTGAAGGCGCCGATCGACATCGCCTGCTGGGACATCCTGGGCAAGGTCGCCGGACTGCCGGTGTACAAGCTGCTGGGTGGAGCCGAGCAGCAGAAGATCGCGCTCTACCGGGCGATCAGCCAGGAAGATTCCGCGGTGATGGCCGAGAAGATCGCCGGCTACCGCGCCGAGGGCTACACGAAATTCCAGCTCAAGGTCGGCGGCGACCCGAACGACGACATCCGGCGCATCCGGGCCTGTCGGAAAATCCTCGCCGACACTGACATCCTCGTCGCCGACGCCAATACCGGCTGGACCAAGGCCGACGCGGCGCGGGTGGTGAACGCGGTCGCCGACCTCGATGTCTATATCGAGCAGCCCTGCATGAGCTACGAAGAGAGCGTCTCGATCCGCCGCCGCACCAGCCTGCCGTTCGTGCTCGACGAGAATATCGGTACGGTCGGCGATCTGGTGAAAGGCATCTCGGAAGATGCCTTCGACGTGATCAACCTGAAGATCAGCAAGGTCGGCGGCCTGACCAAGGCGCGCCAGATGCGCGACCTCTGCGTCGCCTCCGGCATTCCAATGACCATCGAGGACACCTGGGGCGGCGATATCGTCACCGCCAGCATCGCCCACCTCGCCCGCTCGACGCCGCAGAAGTTCTGCTTCACGGCGACGGACTTCAACTCCTACGTCACCGTGTCGATCGCCGACGGCGCGCCCAAGCGCGAGAACGGCTTCATGACGGCGAGCGATGCACCCGGGCTCGGGATCGAGCCCAACTGGGATGTGCTGGGTAAGCCGGTGCAGGTGATTGCGTGACGACGCTGGTGTCGCGGTCGACACCACATTCTAGGTGACTACATGAGAACTACACGCGCCATTCAGATCGTCGGCTGCCATGCCGAAGGCGAAGTCGGAGACGTCATCGTCGGCGGCGTCGCGCCGCCGCCTGGCGACACGTTATGGGAGCAGTCGCGCTTCATCGCGCGCGACCAGACGCTGCGCAACCTGGTGCTGAACGAGCCGCGCGGCGGGGTGTTCCGGCACGTCAACCTGCTGGTACCGCCGAAAGACCCGCGCGCGCAGATGGGCTTCATCATCATGGAGCCCGAGGACACGCCGCCGATGTCGGGCTCGAACTCGATCTGCGTTTCCACCGTGCTGCTCGACACCGGCATCGTGCCGATGACCGAGCCGGAAACCCGGCTGGTGCTGGAAGCGCCTGGCGGCATCGTCGAGGTGGTGGCCGAGTGCCGGAACGGCAAGGCCGAGCGGATCACCGTCACCAATGTTCCGAGCTTTGCCGACAAGCTCGGGGCAAAACTCGAGGTCGAAGGCCTGGGAACGCTCAGCGTCGATACCGCCTATGGTGGCGATAGTTTCGTCATCGTCGATGCCCATGCGCTGGGCTTCAGGATTGCGCCGGACGAAGCGCGCGAGCTCGCCGAGACCGGCATCCGCATCACCCGGGCCGCCAATGAGCAGCTCGGCTTCACCCATCCGACCAACCCGGACTGGACGCATTTTTCGTTCTGCCAGATCGCCGCGCCGCTCGAGCGGCGCGATGGCCTGCTGACCGCTGCCAATGCCGTCGCCATCCAGCCGGGCAAGATCGACCGCTCGCCGACCGGTACCGGCGCTTCGGCGCGCATGGCGGTGCTGCGCGCGAGAGGTGAGATGCAGGTCGGCGACCGCTACCTCGCCCGCTCGATCATCGGGTCGGAGTTCCTCGGCCGCATCGAGAGGGACACGACGCTCGGGGGCAAGCCGGCAATCATCCCCTCGATTTCGGGCCGCGCCTGGATCACCGGCACCCGCACCGAAATGCTCGATCCGTCCGACCCCTGGCAGGGCGGCTATCGACTCTCCGACACCTGGCCCCGGATCGGCAAGTGACCACCCATATCGCCTATGACGAGCTCGTGGCCCTGCTGCGAGCGATATTCCTCAAGCACGCCTGCTCCGAAACCGTCGCGACGCTCCTCGCCGAGAACATGGCCGGGGCGGAGCGCGACGGCGCGCATAGCCACGGCATTTTCCGCATCGGGGGCAACCTCGCCTCGCTCGATAGCGGCTGGGTGGACGGCAAGGCGGAACCGGTGCTCGAAGATGTGGCGCCAGGCATGCTCAGGGCGGACGGCCGAAACGGCTTCTCTCTGCCGGTACTCGAGCTGGCGCGTGAGCCGCTGATGGCCAAGGCCCGCGCCAACGGCATCGCCATCCTCAGCGTGCGCAAGGCGCACCACTTCAGCGCCGTCTGGCCCGATATCGAGCCGTTCGCGCATGAGGGGTTTGTGGCCCTCGCGATGATCAACTCGATGGCATCGGTGGTGCCGCATGGCGGTCATCGCAAGGTCTACGGCACCAACCCGTTCGGCTTTGCCGCGCCACGCGACGGCGCCGACCCGCTGGTGTTCGACCAGGCCTCCAGCGCCATGGCCAATGGCGACGTGCAGATCGCCCGCCGCGAGAGCCGGCAGCTGCCGCCGGGCACCGGCGTCGATCGAGAGGGCAACCCGACGACCGACCCTGCCGCCATCCTCGATGGCGGGGCGCTCCTGCCGTTCGGCGGGCACAAGGGCTCGTCGATCGCCATGATGATCGAGATCATGGGCGCGGCGCTGGCCGGCGGCGACTATTCGTTCGAGATCGACTGGAGCGCCTATCCGGGCGCCGCTACGCCGCATGGCGGCCAGACCTACATCCTGATCGATCCCAGGCGCGGAGCGGTGAACAGCTTTGCCGACCGTCTAGAAGTGCTGATCGACGAAATCCACGACGCCGGCCAATCCCGCCTCCCCGGCGACCGCCGCTACGCCACCCGGCGCGAGAGCCTCGCCAACGGTATTGCGATCGAGGAAGCCGCGCTCAACGAAATCCGCGCGCTGGCAGCCGGCTGAGTTTCACTCGTCGGTGGGTTGATCCTCGACGGTGTCGGGAAGTACGGCGTCGAGGTGCAGCGCCATGCCCGCTTCGGCGTCGGCCGGTTTGCCTGCGGTGATGCCGGCGAGGATGCGCTCGTGGTCGGCGATCACCTGCGCCATGCGCCCTTCCTGGCTAAGCGTCAGCCGCCGATAGCGATCGACCTGAACCTTCACCTGCAGCACCTGCCGCCAGATGCCGGGAAAGCCGCTGATCTCGGCGATCTTGGCGTGGAAGGCCTCGTCGGCGCGGTGGAAGGCGCCACGGTCATTGGCTTCCGCCGCCTCGCGCTGCTGCTCGACGATTGTGGCCAGCGCCAGCAACTGGCTTCGTGTCGCCTTCTCCGTTGCCAGTCGCACCGAGGCGGTTTCGAGCGCCTTACGGATCACCATGGCCTCGGGCAGGTCGTCATAGGGAATGCGGGCGACGAAGGTGCCTGACTGGGGAAAGATCTCGACCAGGCGCTCGTCGGCGAGCCGTTGAATTGCCTCGCGGACCGGGGTGCGGCTGACGCCATAGCGGGCCGCGACTTCCTTCTCGCTGATCGGGTCGCCGGGCTTCAGCCGCAACGACACAATATCGTCCCTGAGATTCTGATATACTAGTCGCCAAGCTGAGGCAGAGCTGCCACCAGAGATGCGGGAGGGACTTGCACGCCGCCGTGGTCGAACCGATTCTTTGGGCAATTCCATACAGCAGAACCGCTAATTTCCGGGCGTTTGAATGCCACGAGCTGAACCTTAGCACGCGTCACCCCGCTGATGCGAGATGCGAGAGCCGTTGACTTAGATACTAATATATCAGTAGCGTACGCAAGAAGGTTGTGGCTGAAGCCCGATCAGGAGGAGAAGATCATGAAGGCTATGAACCGAATGGCCGTATCGGCCATGGCGCTAGTGACGGCATCGCTGATGCCGCTGGCCGCACTGGCCGGCGAGGTGGAATTCTGGAGCCCGTTCACCGGGCCGGACGGCGCCGCCATCGATGCACTGGTCAAGGAATTCAATGCCGGGGCGGGCGCCGAGGCCGGCGTCAACGTCAACCTGCTGATCATCCCGTGGGACGACTATTACACCAAGCTCTCGGTCTCGATGGCGTCGCGCACCGCGCCCGATCTTGCAGTGATGCACTCGCACCAGATCGCCGGCTTTGTGAAGCAGGGCGCGCTCGAGGCCTA
>JAEUMC010000058.1 GCA_016793415.1 Devosia sp.
CGAAGGTCCGATGAACGAGACGAACTCGCCCCGCTTGATGTCGAGATTGACGTCCGACAGCGCCACCACGTCGCCATCCGCCGTCTTGAAAGTCAGGCCGAGACCCTTGGCCTCGACCACGCTCTGCGATTTGCCCCCGTCAGTCGTCAAACCCTCAAACCCCCGTCGCCGGAATGCCGGTGCGTTCCACCTTGCGCGGTGCCGTGATCTCTTTCCACGTCGAAAGCGCCCGGTTCACCGGGTTCTTCGCCTCGCGCGCCACGAACTGGCCGTGCCCCTGTTCGGTGCTGATCTTGTCTTCGGTCACCGCCACCTGTCCACGGGTCAGGGTGAAGCGCGGCAGCCCTTCGACCTCGATGCCCTCGAACACGTTGTAGTCGATCGCCGATTGTTGCTTGGCGGCGCTGATCGTCTTCTTGCGCTTGGGGTCCCACACCACGAGATCGGCATCCGCCCCAACGAGGATGGCGCCCTTTCTCGGGTACATGTTGAGGATCTTGGCGATGTTGGTCGAGGTTACCGCGACGAATTCGTTCATCGTCAGCCGGCCGGTATTGACGCCCTTGCTCCACAGCACCGGCATGCGGTCTTCGAGCCCGCCGGTGCCGTTGGGAATCTTGGCGAAGTTGCCGATGCCGTTACGCTTCTGCGCCGTGGTGAAGGCGCAGTGGTCGGTCGCCACCACCTGCAGCGAACCTGAAGCCAGTCCGGCCCACAGCGAATCCTGGTGCTGCTTGTTGCGGAACGGCGGGCTCATCACCCGGCGCGCCGCATAGTCCCAGTCGCGGTTGAAATACTCGGTTTCGTCGAGCACCAGGTGCTGGATCAGCGGCTCGCCGTAGACCCGCTTGCCCGCCTGCCGCGCCCGGCGGATCGCTTCATGCGCCTGCTCGCACGAGGTGTGGACGATATAGACCGGCACCCCCGCCATGTCGGCGATCATGATCGCGCGGTTGGTCGCCTCGCCTTCCACTTCCGGCGGCCGAGAGTACGCATGCGCCTCCGGCCCGTTATTGCCTGCGGCAAGGAGCTTGGCCGTCATCTGCGCCACCACGTCGCCATTCTCGGCATGGACGAGGGGCAGGGCGCCGAGATCCGCGCAGCGCTGGAACGACGAGAACATCTCGTCGTCATCCACCATCAGCGCGCCCTTGTAGGCCATGAAGTGCTTGAACGAGGTGATGCCGCGATCCACCACGTCGGCCATCTCGTTGAAGACCTGCTCGCCCCACCAGGTGATCGCCATGTGGAACGAGTAGTCGCAACTGGCCTTCGAGGTCTTGTTGTCCCACATCTGCAAGGCCTCGAGCAGCGACTGCTGCGGGTTGGGCAGGCAGAAATCCACCACCATGGTGGTCCCCCCGCTCAGCGCCGCCCGCGTACCGCTCTCGAAATCATCGCTCGAATAGGTGCCCATGAACGGCATTTCGAGATGGGTGTGCGGATCGATCCCGCCCGGCATGACGTAGCAGCCGGATGCATCGAGCACGTCGCCGCCACTGAGATTCTGCCCGATCTCGGTGATCCTGCCGCCCTCGACGCGAACGTCAGCGACATAGGTCAGATCGGCGGTAACGACGGTGCCGCCCTTGATGATTTTGCTGGTCATGCGAGTTTCCCTGTCTTTGTTCACTTGGCTCTCCCCCAAGGAG
>JAEUMC010000103.1 GCA_016793415.1 Devosia sp.
GCGCCAGCCGTTCGGCCGCCCAATCGGGCGCTGCCACCAGGTCGGAGGCGAGGAACGCCACCCACGGGGCGCTGGTCGCCCGGATGCCGGCATTGCGCGCGGCGCCCGGCCATAGCAGCCCCTCCACGGTGACGGTGCTGATGCCAGGTGCCGCCGGCAGCACGGCGGCCAGATCGCCACCGCCGGAATTCACCACCACGATCTCGAGCGGCTCGGGTTGCCGCAGCAGCGATTCCACCGCCAGGCGCAACTCCGGGGGCGCGCCGACCGAGAGGACGACAACGGCCAGTTCAGGCGCCGTCACGCCCGCGCTCCGCCGGCGCGGCTCGGCGTTGCGGCAGGCGGCCGCAATGCCGCGTAGCGCGGATGGCCGGCAATGAGGGCGCGGACCCGCTCGGCGGTGCCGCTGGGCGAGCGGTAGATGGCGACGTCGGCGATGCCGCGCGTGCCGTAGCCACACCAATGGTCGGCGGCGCTGCCGATGTCGATGGCGACGCCGCCAGCCTGCCTGATCCAGTGGCAGTAGATCTTGCCGAGCATGCCGGCCGAGACGAGGACGGTTCGCCCACGGGCGGCAGCGGGCAGGACATCCCGCAACCGATCGAACACATCGGGGAAGTGGTGCTCCGCATCGGCGCCGGCGAACGCGGCGGCGTATTTCCGCTCCGGCGGAATGGGATGCGTCTGCCCGATCTCGAGGCCATGCTGTCGGGCGAGGATGTCGCCGAGCTGGCTGTGGCAGGTGATGAGGTCGACACTGCCGAGCCGGGGCAGGATGACGTCCCACAGCCCCCAGAACGCCAGTGACTGATGGATGTGGCAGCTGGTCCAGACGGCGTCGGTGCAGTGGGCGGCGACGAAGTCGGTGGCGGCGAGCAGGCCGCGCATGTTGCGGCCATTGGCAAGGTGGGCGGTCCGCTCGGTCTGAAAGAACACCCGGGTGGCCCGGTCGAGATCAGGGATGCCGATGACATCGGCCGCCCGGATCGCCAGCTCGAGCTCCTCGACCAGTCGCGGCGTCGGCGACCTCTCCGCTCCCCACCAGGTCTTGCTGTTTTCCGCCAGGTCGGTCGGCTGGAACGCCTGCAACTCGGGCCGATAGGGCAGCATGGCGCCCTCGCCATCGCCCAGCCGGACCAGCGAGAATGGCCGAGCGGCGTCGGCAGCCTCGACGATGCGGAGGGCAATTTCGAGCGCGTCCTGCAGCAGAAAGGAGGCATCCGGAAAATGGTGATCCGGCCGGGCCGCGCGGTGCGCGGCGAGCCGCTCGCAGAGGCTCTGCAGATCGCCGTCGTCGAGGGCGCCGGTCTGCTCGAGTGCACCAAGCAATTGCTGCTCGGATGCCAGAGCGGGCGTTGCGAGCCTCCCCTCCGCCAGGGCATCGAGGCTATCGAGCCTGAGGCGCTGGAACAGCCGGTTGAGGCGCAGGGCCCGACCGCCGCGACCACCGGATGGCATGAGGCCCTCCAGCACCGAGCGGGCCAGCGGCAGGCCGCCGATCTCCTGGGCCGCCGTCATCATCGCGGCGAGATTGCCGCCACCGATCTTTTCGATGGTGCCGCCCTCCCAGGCCACCTGCAGCAGCCGATCGGCCTCGGGGTAGCGGCGCGCTTCGACGAGGCACTCGATCTTGAGGGAGTCGCGCTCGGTAGCGCTGCCGGCGGGGCTGGCATCGAGCGCCGCGAGGGCCGCATCGATGCGGCCGAGCCGCCTGAGGGCGATCACCCGCATGCGCAGCAGATGCCAGTTGCTGCGGATCGCCTCCGGGTGCCGGTCCAGCAGGTCGATGGTGGCCTGCCATTGGTGCAGCGCCGACTGCAACGGGGTGATCGCATTGAGGTAGGCCAGCGGCTGGCGATCCTCGCCGAGCGCTTCGGCGAAGCACCCGAGCTGGTCGAGCCGGTTCAGCCGGACCAGCAGCAGCGCGTGCCGCTGCACCGCGCCCAGGTCACGGAAGCGATCCCACAAGCCAAGCTGCAGCTCGAGCGCTTCGCTCCATTGGCCGCGTTCGGTGGCGACGCGTTCGAGCCCACGCAGCCCTTCCAGCTGATCGGGGGCGAGCGTGACCAGCTTGCGATAGGCGGGCTCGGCGAGATCCAGCCGGCCCAGGCGCAGCGCAGAGCGCCCGACGCCCGACAGCGCGCCAATCTGCTCGGGGCGCAGCGCGTGCACGGTGCTCCATGCCGCCAGTGCGTCGTCCCACAGACCCAGTTGCTCGGCCGCCTTGGCGGCGCCGCGATAACCCGGGGTTTGTCCGGGCCGGCGCTTCTGCAGCGCCTCGAAGGCCAGCTTGGCTTCGGTGGCGCAGCCCAGCCCGGCCAGCGCCTCGGCCCGCCCCTGCAGGGCGCGGAAGGATTTCGGCAGCAGCTGGCCGAACCAGGTGAACGCATTGAGCCGCCAGAGCAGCGCACGGCGCCGGGCCGGCGGCAGCGCGGCGCCGAGTTCGCGCTGGGTAAGGCGCGCCTCGACGCTGGCCTCGAGCTCCCTTTGCACGGCCGGGAGGATGTGGCGCCAGGCGGTGCCGTCCCGCATTTCGGCGGGCGTCCACTGGCTGTACGCGAGATCGCGGAAGAACTGCGTCCGATCGGGCTCCAGCGGCGCCTCGATGTCATCGAGGCTGCGCGAACAAAGGCCATAAGCGAGGCTGGCCGGCGACAGGCAGATCGGCGGCACCCCCGCCAGCAACGCATCGACCGCCCCGCCGGACGAGTAGGTGACGCAGGTCCAGGCGTTGCGGATGTCGGCGGCGAAACTGCTTTCGATCGGCGAAATGGTCAGCGCGTCGATGCCGGCGCAGGCGGCCAGCGCCCGCTCGCGATCGCGCCAGCGCATGCTGGGATGGAGCCGCACGACGATTGGCCGCGCCGTCCGTTCGCGCACTGCCCGCGCCGTCTCGCCGAGCCAGGCCGCGATGTCGAGGCCGCGCAGCGAGGCATCGCGCCCCACCTGGCCGAGGATCAGCACGTGCTGCCCGTCCCGGCGATACGGGGCCAGCTTCAGGCCGAGTTCCCGGCGCTGCACCTCCCAGCGATCGGGTGGGCTGCCGGCCGAACAGAAATCGGCGTCGTCGCCCAGGGCTCCGCCGACCGCCACGCGAAAATAGGGATGCACCTGGCGGGGCCGCAGCGGCCGGCGCCGCAGCGCCGTAACCCAGGATGGGGCCGCCGGCTTGAAGCCGCGGCCGAGCAGGCTGCTTTCGACGACGACGATCGGGCCCTTGTGCTCGCGATAGATGGAGTTGCGCAGCTGGCCCTGCAGCGATCGGCGTTCCGGGTTGGCGAGGCCATACATGATGGCTACGTCGCACGGCTGGTAGATCCAGCCGCCGGTGAGCGTCACCCGCATCCCCTCGACCTTGAAGCGCGAGATATCCGTGAAGCTGACGCTGTTGGTGAAAATACGAACGTGAAGCATCGGACTCATGGATAGAGGGTAGTGAGCATCGTTATCATAAATGCGCTACGCTGACGCGAGTGGTCTGTCGTTCAGCGGGATCTGGTGGCGTCTGATGACACCATCGCTAGGCGCCCATTTCTGAACCGCAGATGACTGAGGGCGATATTCTGAGCGTGATCAGCACCTTGGTCGCCATTGTCATGACGTCGGCTTCGGGCGTAGCTCCCGCGACAAGGTTTGCAGGCGGACAAGTATGACGAGCAGCGACGGCCAGCGGCAGGCGACAGGTTCGGCCAGCCAGTTGCACCTGGTGCGGCGCCTGCTCGGGGATGGCCTGCAGGGCCGCAGGGCCGACTACGCTCAGGCGCTGGCCGCAATGATCGTGGTGGCGATCGCCACCGCGGCGCTCGCCTGGATGATGCGGCACGTGGTCAACGATGTGCTGGTCGGCCGCAACCAGTCGGTGATGTGGCTGACGGCTGGCGCGGTGCTCGCGACGTCGCTGCTCCGCGGGTTTGCCGACTATCGACAGACCGTGCTGCTCGCCACGATCGGCAACGACCTCGTCGCCGACCTGCAGCGGCGCATTTTCGACAAGGTGCTGTCGCTCAGCGTCGACGACCTGACGCGCGCGCATTCGGCCAAGCTGGTCAACCGGCTGATCACCCACGCCGGTGCGGCGCGCAACGTCCTGGTGCGGGTGTCGACCAGCGTCGGCTGCGACCTGTTGACGGTGGTGCTGCTCGTCGCGGTGATGCTGGCGCAGGACGCGGTGATGGGTCTGGTGGCCCTGCTGATCGGCCCGCTGGCGATCGTCGGGCTCAATCGCATCATGGGGCGCATCCGCGAGCTTGCGACCCGGGAGCAGCAGAGTACCGCCGGGGTGATCCAGTCGATGCAGGAAACGGTGCAGGGGATGCGCACCGTGAAGTCGTATACGGCGGAGCGGTCGATGCGGGACCGCTTCGATACCGCCGCCCGGGATTCGCGCGAGCGCGCCAACAGCGTGGTGCGTATCCGCGCCTGGACTTCGCCGCTGATGGAAGGGCTCGGTGGCGGGCTGATCGCCGCCGTCATCCTCTATGCCGGCTGGCAGGTGGTGGCCGCGAGCAAATCGCCGGGCGAGTTCATGGCGTTCATCCTGGCGTTCCTGCTCGCCTACGAGCCGGCCAAGCGGCTGGCGAAGGCCCATGTGCTGCTGCAGCGCGACATTGTCGGGATCGAGAGAATGTACGAGTTTCTCGACCAGCCGGAGCCGGAGCCGATACGGGATCCGCGGCCGGACCTCATTACCGGATCGGGCCGGGTGAGCTTCGCCGACGTGAGCTTCGGCTACGACCCGGAGCGGCCGGTGCTCAAGGGCGTGTCGCTGGTGGTCGAACACGGCGAGACCACTGCGCTGGTCGGAGCATCGGGCGCCGGGAAATCCACTATCGCCGCCTTGCTGCAGGGGTTCTACCAACCCTGGGCCGGGACGATCAGCATCGGCGACACCCAGATCGGATCGATCAACCGCGATAGCCTCCGCCGTAACGTCGCCGTGGTGAGCCAGGAGGCCACGGTTTTTGCCGGCACCATCCGGCAGAACATCGCGCTTGGCCGGCCCGGCGCCTCCGATGCCGAGATCGAAGCGGCGGCGGCAGCCGCCTGCGCCACCGAATTCATCGGCGCGCTGCCGCTGGGCCTGGACACGCCGATCGGCGAACGCGGCTCGACCCTCTCGGGCGGACAGTTGCAGCGCATCTGCATCGCCCGGGCGATCCTCAAGGACGCACCGATCCTGATCCTCGACGAGGCGACCTCGGCGCTCGACGCCGACTCGGAACGGCACATCCAGATGGCGCTGCGACACCTGATGCGAGGCCGCACTACCCTGGTGATCGCCCATCGCCGCTCGACCATCGAACGCGCCAATCGCATCTGCGTGCTGGTCGGCGGCCGGGTCGAGGCCAGCGGAACACCGGGCGAGCTGCTGGCAACGAGCGGCGCCTATCGCGTGCTGTTCGGAGCAACAGCGGAGTCGAGTTGACCCATATCCGCCGCTCTTGACTCGTTTCCGGACTTTCCGCTAATACGCATTAGCAGCTAATACGCATTAGCAGTTCCGGAGACGTCGGGGAGGACGGCTTGGCCAAGGCAGGGCGACTGACACAGCGGGATATTGCGCGGATCGCGGGCGTGAGCCAGGCGACGGTGTCGCTGGTGCTGAACGACGCCAAGGCGGCGGCGGGGCGGATACCCGACGAAACGCGCGAGCGGGTGCAGAAGGCGATCCGCGAGACCGGCTATGTGGCCGACCCGATTGCCCGGCGTATGGCCAAGGGGCTCAACCGCATCCTCGGCGTCTTCACCTACGAGCCGGCGTTTCCCAGCGCGCAGGCGGATTTCTTTGCGCCGTTCCTGTTCGGCATCGAGGAGACGGCGCAGACGCTGGGTTATGACCTGCTGCTGCTCACCGGCGCGCCGGCCAATCGCGGCAAGCGCAAGATTTTTGACGAGAACAACCGGCTGCGGCTGGCCGATGGCTGCGTCATCCTCGGGCGCGAGTTCGACCGGGCCGAGCTGAAGCGGCTGGTCGCCGGCGACTATCCGTTCGTCGCCGTCGGGCGTCGTGACCCAATTGGCGGCCCGAACGGGGCGCCGGTGCCCTATGTCGGGGCCGACTATGTCGAAGCCACCGCCGAGATGGTGCGGCGCGCCAAGGCCAAGGGGCATAGCAAGCTTGCCTATGTCGGGCCCAGCCAGGGCGCCGAATCCTCGGTCGACCGCTGGCAGGGTTTCGCCTCCGCACTCGATGGCGCGGAGCTGGTGCTGCATATCGCAGAGGTCGGCGGCAAGGCGCTGCCGATGCTCGAGGCGATCCGTGCGTCGGGCGCCAGCGTGGTGTTCTTCACTGAAATGGCCGACGCGGTGATCGTCGATGCGGCGGCGCGCTCGCAGAATCTGGCGGTGCCGGGCGACCTCTCGATCGTCGTGCTCGGCAGCCACCTCCGCCCCATGCAGTCGGGCACCCGTTTCACCACCTTCTCCGTCCCCCGCGAGGAAATGGCGCGGCGCGCCACACAGATGCTGTGCGAGCGGATCGAAGCCGGCTCGAAGGGTGAGCAGGTGGTGCTGCCATGCGAGGCGGTCGAGGGCGAGACCCTCGGCGCAATTCACCAACAGACGGATATGAAGTGAAAGAATACTCGGCAGATATCGCGATCATCGGTGGCGGCCTCGGCGGCGTGGCGGCGGCGCTCGGCGCCTTGCGCTCGGGCCGCAGCGTGGTGATGACGGAAGAGTTCGACTGGCTCGGCGGGCAGATGACCAGCCAGGCAGTGCCGCCCGACGAGCATAGCTGGGTCGAGCAGTTCGGCATCACCCGCTCCTATCGGGCGCTGCGCAACGGCATCCGCCAGTACTACCGCGACCACTATCCGCTGACCGAGAAAAGCCGCGCCTGGGGCGACCTCAACCCCGGGGCCGGGTTCGTGTCGCGGCTATGCCATGAGCCGCGCGTCGGGCTGGCGGTCATGGAAGCCATGCTGATGCCGTATCGCGGCGGCGGCAGGCTGACGGTGCTGCAGCCCTACAAGCCGATCTCTGCCGAAGTCGATGGCGACCGGGTGCGGGCGGTGACGCTCAGGCATCGCGACAACGGCGAGACGATCGTCGTTACGGGCAAATACATCATCGAGGCCACCGAGCTCGGCGACCTCCTGCCGATGACCGGCACCGAATATGTCACCGGCTTCGAGAGCCAGCGCGACACCGGCGAGCCTTCGGCTCCGTCAGAGGCGCAGCCGACCAACTCGCAGGCGGTATCGATCTGCTTTGCCATCGACCATGTCGACGGCAACCAGGTGGGCGACAAGCCGCGCAATTACGACAAGTGGCGCGCCTACACCCCGAGCTTCTGGGGCGGGCCGCTGATCGGCTTCGTCGCGCCGCATCCGCGAACCCTCGAGACCACGGTGCGCAGTTTCACCCCGAACCCGGATGACGATCCGACCCTGGTCGATGCCGACCAGCGCAAGAACCCCGGCGACGGGAACCTCTGGACCTTCCGGCGCATCGCGGCGCGCCGCAATTTCGTTCCGGGCGCCTACGCCTCCGACATCTGCCTCGTGAACTGGCCGATGCTCGACTATTTCGAGCAGCCGATCATCGACGTGCCGGAGGCAGTGTACGAAGAGCGGATCCGCGACGCGGCCGACCTCGCCTACTCGGTGTTCTACTGGCTGCAGACCGAGGCGCCGCGCGAGGATGGCGGCCAGGGGTTCCCGGGCCTCAGGCTGCGCGGCGACATCACCGGCACCAATCATGGCCTCGCCATGGCGCCTTACATCCGCGAGAGCCGCCGCATCAAGGCGATGACCACCATCGTCGAGCAGGACCTCTCCT
>JAEUMC010000158.1 GCA_016793415.1 Devosia sp.
CATCGCCCAGATGACAATGGACTTGCTGAGGGGCTGCTGGGTCATTTGCGATCCCTCCCCATGGCGAGGGTTCCGGCCCCGAAGATCGAGAACACGACGCCGACCACCAACGAGCCGATACCGACGAGGATGATGGTGAGCGCGGCGCCCATGCCCTGATCGGAGGTGCGGAAGAACTGGTCGTAGATGGCGTTGGCGATAAAATCCTGCGAACCGCCGCCGAGGATGGCCGGCATGGCGAAATCGGTCAGCGACAGGGTCAGGACGACAAGGCCGGCGCCGATCAGGCCGGGCTTGGCCATCGGCAGTACGACATGGACGAAGCTCCGCCACCAATTGGCGCCGAGGCTGCTGGCGGCCGACTCGATCTCCTCGGGGATAGCGGTGAGAGCGGGCGCCAGCATCAGCACGGCGAACGGGATCATGTACTGCACCAGCCCGAACAGCACCGCCGGATAGTTGTAGAGCAGGCGCATCGGGGAGACGCCGATCAGCCCCAGTACCTCGTTCACCACCCCCTGGTTGCCGAGGATGATGAGCCAGCCATAGGCGCGCACCACCTGGCCGATGAAGAAGGGCAGGAACAGCGCGATCAGCAGGACCTTGCGCAGCAACGCCGAAGGCGTACGCACCATCAGGTAGCTGTAGGGAAACGCGAAGACGAGACAGAGCACGGTGACGATCACCGAGCCCAACAGGCTCCGCCACAGGATCGACCAGTAGAGGCCGCTGGTGAATATCTGCTCGTAGTTGGCCGACCGGTAGTCGGCCGAGGGGAGGAACGTGCTGGTATCGAGGACGCGGGCACTCTGGTCGGCGATCTGCACCATGCCGATCACCAGCAGCAGCACCAGCAATACCGCCGGCAGCACCATGACATAGGGGAGCGCGCCGGACAGGCGCCGCGGCCAGACGGCAGCCACGGCGGCCTCGATCCCGTCCATGATCCGCCACTGCAGCGGATAGGCCTTTCGATACGTTCGCATGGTACTCCCCAGGGGTGTAACGGGACGGCACGAAGCGCCGTCCCACGGCGCTAGGCGGGACTTCCAGTCTCTGCTCTGCAGCGGACCGGAAAGCCCGTGGCCTTTCCGGTTGGCGCGTCAGCCCTGCATGATCTTCTTGAACTCGCCGAACCAGGCGCTCTCGTTCTCGACCTGCACCTGCGAGGAGATGCGGATCAGGTGTTCGAAGTCTTCCGGCTTGGTCGGATAGGACGGGTCGTTGACCAGATCGGCCGGCGGGGTGAGGCCGGGGACGACGCCGGGCAACCCGAGGCCATCGAGCCAGACCTGCTGAGCTTCCTTGGTGATGGCGAAGTTGATGTACTGCTTGGCCCAGTAGAGTTCGTTCTCGGGCAGGCCCTTGGGGATCCACAGGCCGTCGGTGTCGAACTTGGCGCCTTCCTGGGGCACGGTCCAGGCAATGTTCACGCCGTTTTTCTTGGCTTCGCGGGCATTGGTCGAGATGGTGACCGCGAGATCGATCTCGCCATTCTGGAACCAGGTGGTGAAATCCGGATCCTCGCCCAGCAGCGGCGCCTGTTCCTTGACCTTGCGGATGAAATCCCAGGCCGGCTGCATGTTGCCGGGGATGTCTTCAAGCTTGCCGCCGCCGGCGACCTGGGCCGGGAAGTGGAAGCCGATGCCATCGTTGTAGAGCGCGATGCGGCCCTTGAACTTGGGATCGAGCAGCACCTGCAGCGAGGTCGGCGCACCATCCGGGAACGCCTCGGGGCGGTAGGCCAGCACGTAGACATAGCCGTAGGTGTTGACGATCGGGTAGCCCTCGAGCCCAACCGGCTTCGCCAGCTCGGTAGTGCCCGCGAGGTTCGAGAGATCGGACAGATCCTCAGTCACGCCGCGCAGCGCCGATTTGGTGGCGTTGGTGGTGGTGTCCCAGTTGATGTGGATCGGGGGCACCCGGTTCTGCGCCACCGCAGCCCATACCTTGGGCTGAATCTCGTTGTCTTCGGTCAAGTCGTGCCGGACGGCGATGCCGGTGGCGGCGGTGAAGGGATCGGAGACGCCGGCCTTGAGGCTGTCGACCCACGAGCCGCCCCAGGCGCGCACGATGATCTCGGCGGGCTTGGCCGGCTCCTGCGCGAACACGCGCGTCGCGATGCCGGAGGCCGCGATGCCGCTCAGCGCGGCGGCGCCACCGAGGAACTTGCGACGGGATAGGGCTAGGATGGATTTCTGGTCAGTCATGGTTTCTCTCTCCTGTTGTCTCTACCTGCCGGCTCAATTCGGGAAGGTCAGCACGTCGCGTGCATTCCAGCCCATCGCCACGTTGTCCCCGATGGCGAATTGCTTGTGAGCCGCTGGATCATGGTCGAACACCCGCAGCAGCGTTCCGGGGGTGAAGTCGATCTCGTAGACGAGGCGTTCGCCCTCGAAGATGGCGTCGCGGACCGTGCCGCGACCAACCGTCTGGCAATCGGAAAGCTCGGCTTCCGAGGCGGCGAGCCGCACCTGCTCGGCGCGCAACGCACCGGTGACCGCTGCGCCGACCGCCGGTCCGGCCCCCTTTGCGGCCCAGGCGCCGGCGATCTCGCGGCCGCCGACATCGAAGGTGACGGCTTCGCCGGATGTCGCGGTGACCTTGCCGGAGACGAAGTTGGTGACCCCGATGAAGCCGGCAACAAAGGCA
>JAEUMC010000178.1 GCA_016793415.1 Devosia sp.
CATCGACAATCGCGAGCAGGTGCTCGACCCGATGACCGCCTACCAAATCACCTCGATGATGGAAGGCGTGGTGCAGCGCGGCACCGGCACCGGCGCCAAGAGCCTTGGCCGTCCGGTCGCCGGCAAGACCGGCACCTCGAACGACTACAAGGATGCCTGGTTCATCGGCTTCACTCCCGAGCTGGCGGTCGGCGTCTATGTCGGCTTCGATACGCCGCGCAACATGGGCCGCCAGTCGACCGGTGGCGAGATGGCCGTGCCGATCTTCACCGAGTTCGTTGCCAAGGCGCTCAAGGGCAAGCCGCCGACCCCGTTCAACATGCCCGGCGGCATGGCGCAGGTGTGGATCGACCCGAGTACCGGCGTGAAGGCCAATGGCGGCGAGGCGGCGATCTACGAAGCCTTCAAGCCCGGCACCGGACCGAACCTCGTCACCTCGGTGATTGGCGTCGATTCCAACGCCTTCCAGGCTATCCAGGCCGGGCAGGACCCGTCATCGACGGATATGACGCTGGGTCGTGGCGGGTTGTTCTAGCCGATGATCGTCGGCTATCCCGATCCGCGGCTCACCCGCAAGGCCGAGCCGCGGCCGGTCGATGACGGGCTCCGGGCCATCGGTCACCGCCTGCTCAAGGCGACCCGTGCCGCCAATGCCTACGGGCTTGCTGCCGTACATATCGGTGCCGTGGCGCCGGTCGTGGTGATCAGCGCCGATCCAGATCCGGAAAAGCGCGACTACCTCGTGCTCTACAACCCCGAAATCGTCTCAACCGACGGCCCCAGCATTCCGGGCCCCGAGGGCTCGGTATCGATGCCCGGCGTAGAGGTGGAGATCACAAGGCCCTACGCCGCCGAAGTCGCCTGGGACGACGAAACCGGCACCCGCCAGCACCGCCGCTTCGACGGCCTGCCCGCCCGCATCGCACAGCACGAGATCGACCAGGTCAGCGGCACCTTCTTCCTCGAGCGGCTGTCTCGGTTGAAGCGAGACATGGTGCTGAAGAAATGGAAGAAGCGCGCCGACGCCTAAAGCACGCCTGTCAGGGCCCGTGCTGCAGAGCGGCGAGGAGCGCTGTCAGCTCGGCTTGGCGGCGCACCCCGGTCTTGGCAAATACGCTGCGAAGCTGGGTGCGCGCGGTCTCCCGGCCAATCCCAATAATGCCGGCGGCGGTGCCGAGATCACAACCGGAAGACATTCGCTCTGCGAGTCTGGCCTCGGCGGTCGTCAGCCCGAACAGCGCCTTCAACTCGGTGGGGTCCGGCGATGCCGGGGTGGTGAGCTTCAGGGTCAACAGCAGACGCCCGGTCGCGAAGTAATTCGCAGCATGAGCCGTCAGCGGCGTTGCCGTGACGATGATGCCGGCATTGTCTTCGCATGGGATGAGGATGGGGCGGCCCGTAGCCGCTGCGCCGGTTGGGGTGAGCGCGCAACTTATCAGCCCCTGCAGGCGCGTGTTGCTGGCGTGGTCAAGGGCAAGCATCCGGCCCCGATGGATCGTCAGGCCCCGGCCCAGCAAACCTCGCGCCGCATCATTGAGACTGGTGACCACGCCCGCTCTGTCGAGGACGACGGCGGGGTAGCGCAAGCTTTCGAGAACCTCCAGCGTTGCCGAGACGCCGGCTTCGTGGACCTGCAGGGCAAGGCTCACGACACGCGCCAGGTGCCTTGCGACCGTTGCTGCGTAAGCCGCCTCAGCACTCGTGAATGGTCCCCGGGCCGCGCTGCGATAAAGCGGCAGGCACCATTTGGTATCCGCAACTTCAAAGCCGACGCCGGCCCACCACGGACGATCCGCCGGAATGGCGATCTGGGTGTAATAGGCGCCCGTGGCGCGTTCCTCGTCGGTAATGACGTCTTGCTCGAGGATGAAGGCAGCGCCCGACGGCCGGAAGGTGTGGGCTTTGGTCAAATGTGGATCGGGAGCGTGGGCCTCGAACGCAATCCACCGCTCGGCAAACGCTTCGTGCGCTTCAGACCTGGGCATGCGGAACGGATCGCACAGCCGGTCGCCAGTGCTGAAGGTACAGCTGTCGGCGCCCAGCGACTCTCCGAGCAACTGGAGCGCCGCCGGCCAGCGTTCGGGCTGCAGCGCCGCGTCGTAGCACGCCTCGATAGCGCGTTCGGTCTCATCAGAAAGTGTCACGACACCTCCCCTGCTACCGCTTGTCAGCGTAGCTCAGGCCGATGAAAAACCAAAGCGGCCCACCGCTGGCGCAAAGTCCCCCGATCGGGGGATGCCGTCCGCGACCGCCACTGTAGCCTCGGCGCGAACTGTCAGGGGAGTTCGCAAATGGTCCTGTTCCGAATTGCTGCGCTGGGGCTTGCCGTGCTGCTGGCGCTTGGCGCGCCAGCGTTCGCCGAAGAAGGAAACGTCGATGAAGGCCGGGAAGTGTTCAAGTTCCGGTGCTGGAATTGCCACATGTCTCCCGAGGGCACGCTACCGGAGTTCCCGGAAGAAACCACGACGCCGGGGCCGACAATGGTGGGCGTCATCGGGCGGACCGCCGGCACCGTCGATGGATATGACTACTCCGATGCCATGAAGGCCTCAGGCGTGGTTTGGACTGAAGGCACCCTGACAAGCTGGTTGACTGAGCCTCGAGCGTTCATCCCGTTCAACGGCATGCCATTCATCGGTTTGAAGCGCCCGGGTGAGATGGAAGACGTCATCGCCTATCTCCTGGCGACCGGTCAGCCATAGGCTATCGGCAACCGCCCGTGCGGCTCAGGGGGCTGGCACAAGCTACTGGTCTCTGAACCTCCGCTTGGTGCTACGGAGTTGCAGGAACGACCTCACCCATTGGACCAGCGGGACCGACCGGTCCGGTGTCCCCTTTGGGACCCGCAGGGCCGGCATTACCCCTCGGACCAGCGACACCCGGATCGCCCTTCGGACCGGCCGGTCCGACCGGACCAACATCACCCTTGGGTCCAATCGGGCCAGCGTCTCCCTTCGGGCCGGCAGGCCCGGTGGGACCAGCATTTCCCTTCGGGCCGATTGGTCCTGAGTCCCCCTTGGGGCCCGCGGGGCCAACCGGCCCCGTACTCCCGGCCGGTCCGACGGGCCCGGCCTCGCCAACCGGTCCGGCAGGTCCTGCTGCACCGGTATCACCCTTTGGGCCGGCAGGTCCGAGATCTCCCTTCGGACCAGCGGGTCCGGCGAGCAGTTGGACCGCCTCGATCTGCGAGGACGTGGCTCCGCCAAAGGCGTTCACAATCGTGCCGCCGCTGATGCTGTTCCAGATCAGCAGCAAGATGAAGAAAATCAGGGCTCCAACGAAGCCTGGCAACACTCTGCCGACCCACCACTCGCGATCCATGGCTGCTCTCCCGTTTGGAGCAAGCCTGTCACGACGCGGCTTCCAATGCACACCAGTTTGTTAAGCGATCCACCGCGGCGCGCATGTCATCCGGCGATGCGGTGCACGGGCCAACGCCCAGTGGGCAAGGG
>JAEUMC010000195.1 GCA_016793415.1 Devosia sp.
GTGCGCGCCTCGTGGTGCGGCCGCCCGAGGAACGCGGCTTCGTGCCCGAGGACTCGATCATCATCGGCAACACCGCGCTCTACGGCGCCATCACCGGCGAGTGCTACTTCCGCGGCGTGGCCGGCGAACGCTTCGCCGTCCGCAACTCCGGCGCCATCGCGGTTGTCGAAGGCACCGGCGACCACGGCTGTGAGTATATGACCGGCGGCGTGGTGGTGGTGCTGGGCCGCACCGGCCGCAACTTCGCGGCCGGCATGTCCGGCGGCGTGGCTTACGTGCTCGATGAGGACGACAGCTTCGAGAGCCGCTGCAACATGTCGATGGTCGAGCTCGAGCCGGTGGTCGAAGAGGAGCGCCTCAACGAACGCGACTTTGGTCACCGCAACGACCTCGAGACCATGGGCGTCGTCGAGATCATGCATGACCTGCAGCGTCGCGACGCCGAGCGGCTCTACCAGCTGATCGCGCGGCACAAGAGCTTCACCGGCTCGTCACGTGCCAACCACATCCTTTCGAACTGGGACGAGTACCTGCCCAAGTTCAGGAAGGTCATGCCGATCGAGTACCGCAAGGCGCTCCAGCGCATGGAAAAGGCCCGTGAGGCCGCTCAACAGGTCGCGGCGGAGTAAGAACAATGGGCAAGATTACCGGCTTCCTCGAAATCGATCGCGTCGATCGGGATTACCTCCCGGTCGCCGACCGGCTGAAGAACTACAACGAGTTCACCATCCCGCTGGGCGACAAGGGTACCCGTGACCAGGCAGCGCGCTGCATGGATTGCGGCATTCCCTACTGCCACAACGGCTGCCCGGTGAATAACCAGATCCCGGATTGGAACGATCTCGTCTACAAGGGCGAGTGGCTGAAGGCGCTCAGGAACCTTCACTCCACCAACAACTTCCCCGAGTTCACCGGCCGCATCTGCCCCGCCCCATGCGAGGCAAGCTGCACGCTGAACATCCCGGACACCCCGGTCAACATCAAGTCGATCGAGTGCGCCATTGTCGACAAGGGCTGGGAAGAAGGCTGGATCAAGCCGCAGATCAACCCGCAGAAGACCGGCAAGAAGGTTGCCGTGGTCGGCTCGGGCCCGGCCGGCATGGCCGCCGCCCAGCAGCTGGCGCGCGCCGGCCACGATGTGCACCTCTATGAGAAGGCCCAGCAGATCGGCGGCCTGATGCGCTACGGCATCCCGAACTTCAAGCTCGACAAGACGCAGATCGATCGCCGCGTCGAGCAGATGGTGGCCGAAGGCGTGACGCTGCATACCGGTGTCAATGTCGGCAAGGACATCACCGCCGACGATCTGGCGGCGCAATACGACGCCATTGCCATGTCGGGTGGCGCCGAGAAGCCGCGCGACCTGCCGATCCCGGGTCGTGAGCTCGACGGCATCCACTTCGCCATGGATTTCCTCGGCCAGCAGAACCGCCGCGTCACCGGCGAACCGCTGAACAACGTCACCCCGATCCTTGCCGGCGGCAAGCATGTCGTGGTCATCGGCGGCGGCGACACCGGCTCGGACTGCATCGGCACCTCGAACCGCCAGGGCGCCCTGTCGGTGACCCAGATCGAGATCATGCCCATGCCTCCTGAAAAGGAGAACAAGGCGCTGGTCTGGCCGAACTATCCGGTGAAGTTCCGCATCTCCTCGTCGCAGGAAGAAGGCGTCACCCGCGATTTCGCGGTGGCGACCATCCGCTTCGACGGCGAGAACGGCAAGGTGACAGGGCTGCAATGCGCCCGCGCCGACGAGAAGTTCCAGCCGATCCCGGGCACCGAGTTCGTACTCAAGGCCGATCTCGTGCTGCTCGCCATGGGCTTCCTCGGCCCGGTGCAGGAAGGCCTGGTGCAGGACGCCGGCGTTGCCACAGACAAGCGCTCCAACGTCATGGCCGACACGGTGAAGTACCAGACCTCCCGCGAAAAGTTCTTCGCCTGTGGCGACATGCGCCGCGGCCAGTCGCTGGTCGTCTGGGCCATCCGCGAAGGCCGCCAGTGCGCCCGCTCGATCGACGAGTGGCTGATGGGCAAGACCGATCTGCCGCGCTGAATTGCAGCTATCGAATGAATGAAGGGGCGCTTCGGCGCCCCTTTGTTTTTGAGCGTGGCACTGTTCTGCCGGTTAGGTACTCACACCACGTTGATCTCGACCGGGATATTGCCCCGCGTCGCCTTGGAATACGGGCAGGTCTGGTGCGCAGCGGCCACCAGTTGTTCGGCCAGTTCACGTTCGAGGCCGGGCAGGCTCACGTTGAGCCGGGCCCTCAGGGCGTATTGCTCGCCTTCCATCACCAGGTCGACTTCCGCATCCACGGTGCGGTCCGCGGGCAGCGCCACCTTCAGCTTGCTGGCCACCGCACCGATGGCGCCGAGGAAACAGGCCGACCAACCGGCCGCAAACAACTGCTCGGGATTGGTGCCGGTGCCGAAGCCCGGTGGCGACAGCGCCACGTCGAGTGCTCCGTCCGAGCTGCGCGCCGTGCCGGCGCGGCCACCGCTGGTGTGGGTGCGGCCGGTGTAGAGGATCTTTTCAAACTGGTTCATTCTCAGGTCTTCCGTTCGTTTCGTCGGGGCTTGGCAGGCCGCGCCAACACCACCATTTAGTTATCGCGATAATCATTACGGCACGACTTGTGTCACAGGCTTCGCAGCCGTACAAGCGAAAAGTTATCGCGATAACGATTTTTCGAACGGAGCCTTCAGATGGCCGAACCGCAACGCAACCAGGACGCCGGCCTCGCCGATTTCATGTGCTTTGCCGTCTACTCGGCCAACCTCGCCTACTCGCGCGTCTACAAACCCGTGCTGGAAGAGCTGGGGCTTACCTACCCGCAATACATCGCCATCGTCGCGCTGTGGGAACAGGACGACCAGACCGTCAAAGGCCTGAGCGACCGGCTGTTTCTGGAACCGAGCACGGTGACGCCGATGCTGAAGCGGCTCGAGGCGATGGGTTATGTCACCCGTACCCGCGGCACCGAAGATGAGCGGATGGTATTCGTGCGGCTGACCGAGGCCGGGCGGCAGTTGCGCGGCAAGGCGCGCGAGCTATCGAAGATCACTTACCAGGCGGCTGGACTGAGCCTGGACGAGTTCCGCATCCTGCAGCGCGGCATCACCAACCTGCGCAGCAACCTGATGGCAGCGGCCGGCGAGGCCTGAGCCCGCTCACTTCGGGCTGGGGTTCTCGACCTTGCCGACGCCGAACGCATCGGCGCGGCCCACCGGTGCCTCGATCATCTGCGTGAGATCGAAGCCGACGGTCGCGGCATCCGCCATGTCGGCGGTGACGAGATC
>JAEUMC010000277.1 GCA_016793415.1 Devosia sp.
CGCGCTTGAGGGCAAGGCCCGCGTCATTGCCGAAGGGCTTGGCGGTCGAACGACGGTTCACAATGACGGCTGGGCTGCCGCCGATCGCAATGGCGCGCGGCTGCTGCCCACGCTGCTCGAGTCGCATTCGCCGCTCGACCTCGTCGTCATCATGCTGGGTACCAACGACCTGAAGCCGTTCCACGGCCGCACCGCCCAGGAGGCGGCTAACGGGATGCGCCGCCTGGTGCAGATCGTCCGTGGCCACTACGTCAAGCCGACCGACGTTGTGCCGAAGATCATCCTCGTCGCTCCGCCGCATATCCGCGATACCGATCACCCCGAAATGCTGCTGCATTTCGGCGACGAGGCGATCGAGCAGTCGAAGCTCTTCGCTCAGTGGTACAAGCTGCGCGCCGACGAATACGGCACCGGCTTCTTCGATGCCTCGACCGTCGCCGAGGCCCATCCGGCCGACGGCGTGCATCTCGACCCCGCCAACACCCGCGCTATCGGCGAGGGCCTTGCGCCTCTGGTCAAGCAGGTACTGGGCCTGTGACCGCCGCGATCGCCATTCGCCCGGCGACCAAGGCAGATGCGAGTGAGGTCGCTCTGCTGGTCAACATCGCGACGCATGGCGGCATCGGCATGCGCTGGGCGCACGATGCGCGTGCCAAGGGGACCTACGACCCCATCGAAGTCGGTCGGCTGGATATGCTGGACGAGCGCGATGAACTGAACTGGCGCAACGCCAGCATTGCCGAGAGCGATGGCGAGGTCGTGGGCATGCTGCTCGGCTACCCCGAGCCGGATGAGATGGGGCCGCTTCCCGATGATCTCGAGGACTTCCTGGTCCCGATCGTCGAACTCGAATGGCTGTCCGGCGGCCAATGGTTCATTTCGATGCTGGCAGTGCACGCGCCATGGCGCGGGCAGGGGGTTGGCAGCCTGCTGCTCGACCTGGCCGAGACCAAGCGCGCCGAAGCCGGCAGTCGGGGGCTGGCACTGATTACTGAAGACGCGAACGTGCGGGCGAGAGAGCTCTACGAGCGCGAAGGTTTCAAGATTTCCGCGTCGCGGCCGATGCGCAAGTACCCCAACGGTACGGCCCCCGGCCGCGACTGGCTATTGATGATGAAGGACCAACAACATGGCTGACTCATACGATCTCATCGTCATCGGCGCCGGTCCCGGCGGCTATGTCGCCGCCATCCGCGCCGCACAGCTGGGCCTGAAGACCGCCATCGTCGAGCGCGAGCATATGGCCGGCATCTGCTCCAACTGGGGCTGTATCCCGACCAAGGCGCTGCTGCGTTCCGCCGAGATCTACGGCCATATGGGCCACGCCAAGGACTATGGCCTCACGGCCGGTGAGTTCGGCTTCGACATCGCCGCCATCGTCGACCGCTCGCGCAAGATCGCCGGGCAGATGAACAATGGCGTGCAGTTCCTGATGAAGAAGAACAAGGTCGATATCATCTGGGGCGAGGCGCAGCTGACCGCGCCGGGCGAGATCGTGGTCAAGAAGATGACCAAGAAGCCGGTCGAGCCGCAGTGGCCGCAGCCCAAGACCGTTCTGCCCGAAGGCACCTACAAGGCCAAGCACATCATCATCGCCACCGGTGCGCGGCCACGCGTCCTGCCCGGCATCGAGCCCGACGGCGAGAAGATCTGGACCTATTTCGAGGCGATGAAGCCGGCAAAGTTCCCAAAATCCCTGGTGATCATGGGTTCGGGCGCCATCGGTATGGAGTTCGCCTCGTTCTACCGCTCGCTCGGCGCCGAGGTGACGGTGGTCGAGCTGCTGCCGACCATCCTGCCGGTCGAGGATGCCGAGATCGCGGCGCATGTGAAGAAGCGCTTCGAGAAGCGCGGCATCAAGATCATCACCGATGCCAAGGTGGCCAAGGTCGACAAGACCAAGGACGGCATCACCGCCCATATCGAGCCCAAGACCGGCGACAAGCTGACGATTTCGGCCGATGCGCTGATCTCGGCCGTCGGCGTCCAGTGCAATACCGAGAATCTGGGGCTCGAAAAGGTCGGTGTGAAGATCGAGCGCGGCGCCATCGTCATCGACAATTACGGCCGCACCAATGTGCCGGGCGTCTGGGCCATCGGCGACGTCGCCGGCCCGCCGATGCTGGCCCACAAGGCCGAGCATGAGGCAGTGATCACCGTCGAAACCATTGCCGGCCTCAAGGGCGTGCATGGCCTCGACAAGCTGAAGGTGCCGGGCTGCACCTATTGCGAGCCGCAGGTGGCGAGCGTCGGGCTGACCGAGGCCAAGGCCAAGGAAGCGGGGCGCGAGATCAAGGTCGGCCGCTTCCCGTTCGTCGGCAACGGCAAGGCGATCGCGCTTGGTGAGCCCGAAGGCCTGGTCAAGACCATCTTCGACGCCAAGACCGGCGAGCTGCTCGGCGCCCACATGGTGGGTGCGGAAGTCACCGAGCTGATCCAGGGCTTCGTCGTCGCCATGGGCCTCGAGACTACCGAGGAAGAGTTGATCCACACCATCTTCCCGCACCCGACCCTTTCTGAGACCATGAAGGAGTCGGTGCTCGACGCCTATGGTCGTGCGCTGAACATCTGAGGAGGCTGCTTTGGTACCGCCCGCCGATATTCCGGGACTGCCCAACGATATCACGCCGCTGATCGTCTTCCTCGCCATCGGCCTGCTTGCCGGCTGGTTGGCGAGCCTGGTGCTCGGCGGCGGCGGATTGCTGCGCAACCTGATCGTCGGGGTGATCGGCTCGTTCGTTGGCGGCTACGTGCTGAACCTCGCGGGGATCCGGCTGCCGATCGACAATGTGTGGGTCAGCAGCATCTTCACCGCGACGATCGGTGCGCTGCTGGTCATCCTCATTGCAAGGGTGGTGGCCAAGTAGCTCGGAAGGCTTGAACCGGCGCTGTCGCAACGCGATATCGTGGGTGGGTCAATCGAGGGTCAGGCAATGGGTTTGCCGGAAAAGCAGTTTGGGGGAGAGTTTCAAATGGGTCGTATGGACAC
>JAEUMC010000290.1 GCA_016793415.1 Devosia sp.
CCCTTGATGATTTTGCTGGTCATGCTCGGTCCCTGTCTTTGTTCTGTCTGCCCTCCCCAAGAGGGCCGAAAGCGCGCCGTGCGGCGCGCTAGGATACGATCTCCGCCGTTTCCAGCACGGCGCGCAGCAGCACGTCGGTGCCGGCCGCCGCCCATTCCTTGCTGATTTCTTCCGCCTCGTTGTGGCTCAGCCCGTCGACGCATGGGCACATGATCATCGCCGAGGGTGCCACCCGGTTGATCCAGCAGGCATCGTGGCCGGCGCCCGAGACGATGTCGCGATACGAGTAGCCCAGCTCCTTGGCCGCCTCGCGGATATTGCCCACCAGCGTCTTGTCGAAGGTTACCGGGTCGAAATGCCCGACCTGTTCGACTTCGAAGCCGATATCCAGCGCCTCGGCGGTGTTCTCGATGCCGTAGCGGATGCGCTCGTCCATCTCGTCGAGCACCTCCTTGTTGGGCGAGCGGATATCGATGGTGAACACCGCCTTGCCGGCGATGATGTTGCGCGAGTTCGGCCAGACCTGGATATGCCCCACCGCGCCGACCGCGTCGGGCTGGTAGTCCATCGCCACTTCGTGCACCAGCTCGATCACCCGTGCCATGCCAAGGCTGGCATTGCGCCGCTTCGGCATCGGGGTCGAACCGGTATGCGCTTCCTTGCCGGTGAGCGTCACCTGCAGCCACTTCAGCCCCTGGCCGTGCGTCACCACGCCGATATCGACGTTCTCATCCTCGAGGATCGGGCCCTGCTCGATATGCAGCTCGTAATAGGCATGGATCTTGCGCGCCCCGACCACCTCGTCGCCGCGCCAGCCGATCCGCTCCAGCTCCTCGCCGAAGCTTTTGCCGTCCTTGTCCTTGTGGGTATAGACCTCGGCCTGGTCGAGCACCCCGGCGAACACCCCCGAAGCCATCATCGCCGGCGCGAAGCGGGCGCCTTCCTCATTGGTCCAGTTGACCACCACGATCGGGCGGCGGGTGCGGATATCGAGATCGTTGAGCGTGCGGATCACCTCCAGCCCGCCCAGCACCCCGAGCACCCCGTCATAACGCCCGCCGGTCGGCTGCGTGTCGAGATGGCTGCCGACATAGACCGGATCGAGCCCCGGCTCGGTGCCCTCGCGCCGCGCGAACATGGTGCCCATCTGGTCGAGCCCCATCTCCATGCCCGCCGCCTCGCACCAGCGCTTGAACAGCGCCCGGCCCTTGGCATCGTCATCGGTCACCGTCTGCCGATTGGAGCCACCAGCAACGCCGGGGCCGATCTCGGCCAACTCATGAATGGAGCTCCACAGGCGTTCGGGGTCGATACGAAGGTTCTCGCCGGGAGTTGCCATAGGTCTTTCAGACTTTCTGTGAGGTCGCAGTCAGGTCCCCTCGCCCCTCTGGGGAGAGGGTGGCTGGCGCAAAGCGCCAGTCGGGTGAGGGGCAGTTGTGCAGGGTCAGGAGCAGCGCCTGCAGAACGCCGTCCGTGTTGTCGAGGACTTCATTGTTCCAGAAACGGAGCACAGAGAAGCCCTGGTCGTTCAGGTAGCGCGTTCGACGCGCGTCGCGCGCCGATACCGAATGCTGACCGCCATCCACTTCGACGATCAGCATTGCGTCGCGGCACACGAAATCCGCAAAGTA
>JAEUMC010000327.1 GCA_016793415.1 Devosia sp.
TGTAAGGGTCTCCCTCCCCCTTCTTCAGGGGAGGGGGCAGGGGTGGGGGTCAGCCCGCGCCGGCCCTTCGGTGGGACTGCGCCCTACACCGCCACCTGCATCTCATCGCGCATCACGCTCACCCCGCGTGCCGGTGAGCGGATGATCTCCAGCCGGCGGTACTGCATGCCTGAGCGGCCATGCGTCTGCTGCGCGCCGCGATCGGGGCCGAGATAGGTGGCGGTCTCGAAATAGACCTGGGTGTGCTCGACCAGCCGCTCCAGCCGGGCCGCCACCCGCTGCTGGGTGAACGGCAAAGTCAGCACGTCGTCGAACCCCATCTCGACACAAGTCCTGATCGCTTCGACCAGCGGGCTCTCGGAGAAATACACCATCGGCGAGAAGCGGATACGTCGGCTCGGTGAAAACCGGATGGCGTCAGCCACGGTCTTGAGCTCGGTCACCTCGTCGACGGCGGCGAACAGGAAGAACAGGAGGGGCGTCTGCTGCGCCTGGGTCTCGGCGGCGGCGATGCCGGCATAATTCTGGACGATCGGGAAACCGAGCCCGCGCGCCAGATCCGTCAGCGCCGCCCCCGGACCATCCGGGGGGCCGACCACATAGGCACAGGCCCGCATCAAAGGCACTCCAGTCGATTGCATTCCCCGTCGACACTATCGCCGATGCCCGCTTGCAGCGGAGTTAAGACGGCGGCCGGCGGCGCTCGCCGCGGAACAGCGGGCCATGCTCGCGCATCAGCGCGGCGATACGGTCGGCGACCAGCCGGACCTCGGGGCGGTGACGATCCTCGTGGTGCGTCACCAGCCATTGCTCGGTTTCGAGCTCGGTGATCGGCATCGCCACCCGCACCAGCCGCGCATCGCTGTCGCCGACAAAGCACGGGAAGACGCCGAGCCCGGCACCGGCCGCCACCAGTTCGCGCACGCTCTGCACATCGTTGCCGCGCACGCTGATGCGGTCGCCGTGATGCGCCATCAGCCAGCGGGCCGAGGCGACGTTGGCGGCGTCGCCGGTGACCCCGACGAACAGTCCGGCCTCGATGCCGTTGATCAGGTGGAGGCCGGAATAGAGCGCATGCGCCACCCGGCCGATCTGGCGGCCGGCGAGGTTGGGGTCGAGCGGTCGCTCCGAGCGCACCCCGATATCGGCGGCGCGGCGGCCGATATCGAGCTTCATGTAGGCGGTGGCGAACTCGATCCGGATATTGTCGTCGACATGCCAGAGCTCGCCGATATGGCGGGCGAGGAAGGCCGAGGTCCAGGTGCCGGCCGAGATGCGGACGATCTGCTCGCCCACCGAACCGTCGCGCCAGCGCGTCAGCGCCCGCATCGCCGCTTCGACATCCTCGGCCCGGGCCAGCAACTCTTCGCCAGCTGGAGTGAGCTGGTAGCCGGTCTGCCGGCGCACGAACAACGGCTCGCCGATCTGCTGCTCCAGCGCCGTCACCCGGCGGCCCAGCGTTGCCGCGCTGAGCCCCGTCGTGCTGGTCGCGGCGCTCAGCCCGCCGAGCCGCGCCACATCGAGAAACAGCCGGAGGTCGTCCCAGGAGATCGTGTCGCCGACGCTCATCTTTCATTCCTGCAAAGCGCGTTGCGCTCTTGCTTGTATCGCTTCAAGCCGCGGCGGCGCAAGAATGAGGCGTTCGGAGCGTGCTGTCAGACCAATCACTTGGTCGCTGCGCCGCTCCATCAGGCACAGCGTCATCAGAGGGACTATCGCTCCGTCACTGGAAGCGGGGTCGGTGTCGCTTTGCGTTGTTGAAAGGAGACCGAAATGTTCAGAACCCTGACCCGCCGCCTCACCGAGTGGTCGCGCCTGCGCCGCGACATCCAGCGGTTGAAGCAGCTCGACGATCACCTGTTGGCTGATCTCGGCATCGAGCGCGAGTGCATCACCCACAGCGCCGTCACGGGTGAGAGATGAGCGTGATGCTGCGCCTGTGGGACGGGCAGCAGGTCCCCCGCGTCGGCGTCGGTTGCTGGGCCATCGGCGGGCCGTTCAAGATGGATGGTCGGCAGGATGGCTGGGGCGAGATCGACGACGGCCAATCGCTCAGGGCGCTGGCGCTCGCCCATGAGCTCGGCGCCCGCCTGTTCGATACCGCCGATGCCTACGGCACCGGCCACAGCGAGGAGGTGCTGGGCGCGGCCTTCGGCGACCGCTCCGACGTGGTGATCGCCACCAAATTCGGTTTCACCCACGATCGGGCCAAGCGCGAGCTGACCGGCACCGACGTCACCCCCGAATACATGGAGCAGGCGCTCGACGCCTCCCTCAAGCGGCTGAAGCGCCGGCGCATCGACCTCTACCAGCTGCATGTCGGCGACGCCTCCCCCGAGGCGATGGACCGGTTGGCGCCCGCCCTCGAGCGGCGCGCCGAAGCGGGCGACATCGCCGCCTGGGGCTGGAGCACCGACGATGCGGCAGCGGTGTCGCGGGTGCTGCACTACCCGCACTTCAAGGCGGTGCAGCAGGGGCTGGACGTGTTCCGCGACGGGCCGGAAATGGTAGCGCTGTGTGACCGCAACCGCCTGCCCAACCTGATCCGCTCGCCGCTGGCCATGGGGTTCCTCACCGGCAAATTCACGCGGAAGTCGCAGATCTCGACTGACGACGTGCGCGGCGCCGGCCATAGCTGGGTGCGCGACTTCAAGGATGGGCGGCCCTCGGCAGACTCGCTCAGAAAGCTCGACGCCATCCGCGACCTGCTGACCACCGGCGGTCGGTCCGTAGCCCAAGGGGCGCTCGGCTGGCTGCTGGCCCGCTCGCCGCAGACCCTCCCGATCCCCGGCTTCAAGACCGAGGCGCAGATCCGCGACAACCTGGGCGCGCTCGACAAGGGCCCGCTCCCGATGGCCGCCATGGCCGAAATCGACGCGCTGCTGGTGCGTGAACTGGCCTGAGGAGACGACAGATGGAAAAGCGACAGTTCGGCAGTATCGGCGAGGTCAGTTGCCTGACCCTGGGCGGTGGCGGCATCGGCCAGGTGTGGGGCGAGACCAGCCGCGAGGAGGGGATCGCCACCTTGCGCATGGCCGTCGACGAGGGCATCGATGTGATCGACGCCGCGCCCGGCTACAAGCTGTGCGAAGCGCTGATCGGCGAGGCGTTCGAGGGCCGCCTGCCCCAGGGTGTCAAGGTCACCACCAAATCGGGCATCGGCACGCTTCCCGACGAGCAGGTCTACCGCCGGCTTCGCACTTCGCTGGAGCAGAGCCTCAAGGCGATGCGGTTGCAGCAGGTCGACCTGTTCTTCCTCCACAACCAGATCTGCCCGGACGATTTCGTCTATCCCGCCGAGAACGAACGGCGCGCCGAGATCGCCACCACTTGGTCGAGCTATCGCGATGCGGTGGTGCCGGCCTTCCAGCAGTTGCAGCGTGACGGCCTGATCGGCGGCTGGGGCATTACCGGGGTGAGCGTGCCGGCCACCATCGTCGAGGCGGTGACGCTCGGGCCGCGGCCGCACGCGGTGCAGGCGGTGGCAAACCTCCTCGACAGCCCGGGTGGACTGATCGGCTTTTCAACGCCATCCCGGGCCCGCGACATCATCGAAGCGGCGCACCTGAGCGGCGTCGGGGTGATGGCGATCCGCGCCGTGCAGGCCGGCGCGCTGACCTCGAGCTTCGACCGCAAGTCGCTGCACGAACGGGATACCGTCGACTTCGAAGCGGCCGCGCCCTACCGCGCCCTTTGCGCCAGATGGGGCGAAGACCCGGCCATCATCGCCTATCGCTATGCGCTGGGTATGGCCGGGGTCGAGACGCTGGTGCTGGGCGTGAAGAACCGCGACGAGCTGTCGGATGCGCTCGATGCCGAACGCGCCGGGGCGTTGGAGCCGGAACAGCTCAAGGCGATCGAGGCGCTGGGCTTGCGGGAGGTGTTGGCCTGATCGCTGCGCCGGTGCGGGCTGACCCCCACCCCTAACCCCTCCCCGCAAGGGGGAGGGGGAGCGACAGCCTCGATATCAGTGGAAGGGTCTCCCTCCCCCTTGCGGGGAGGGGACAGGGGTGGGGGTCCACAGCCACCGGACCCCCGTGGATCACACGATCCCGCCACCACCCGCCGCCACCGCCGGCCGCACCGCCGCAACGCGCTGCCGATACCCCGCCTTGCGGTAGGCGGCGATCGGGTCGATGGCGCCGTTGGCGTCGAGCCGTGCCTTGGCGAGGATCGGCTCGACATCGGTTCGGAAAGCGACCTTCAGCGTTTCCGACGCCATCAGTGCGTCGTCCGACTGCTGGTAGCCCTCGAGCGCCTGGCGATCGACCAGCAGCGCCAGCGCATAGGCGCGCCGCACTTCGTTGGCCGAGCGGATCAGCGATTCGATCGGGTCGGTGACGTTGTGGCTCTGGTCCAGCATATGCGCCGGCGCGAACCCGGGAGCCTTGCGGAGCTCGGCATCGACCAGTTCGTTGAACACCAGGAACAGCCGGTACGGGTCGATCGAGCCGGTGTCGAGGTCGTCGTCGCCATACTTTGAGTCATTGAAGTGGAAACCGCCCAGCTTCTTGAACTGGATCAGCCGCGCGACGATCATCTCGATATTGACGTTCGGCGCATGGTGGCCGAGGTCGACGAGGCACTGCGCCTTGTCGCCGAGTTCGGTGGCGATCAGGTAGTTGGTGCCCCAGTCCTGCACCACCGTCGAATAGAACGCCGGCTCATACATCTTGTGCTCGGTGAAGAGCTTCCAGTCCGCCGGCAGGTCGGCATAGATCGCCTTCATGGCGTCGAGATAATACTCGAACACCCTCGTGAAGTTGACCTGGCCCGGGAAGTTCGAGCCGTCGCCGATCCACACCGTCAGGGCTTTCGAGCCGATGGTCTTGCCGATCTCGATGCATTCGAGATTGTGCTCGATCGCCTGCTGGCGCGTCTCTTTGGCATAGTTGGCGAGCGAACCGAAGCGGTAGGAGTGCTGCTGCCCCGGCGCATCCGAGAAGGTGTTGGAGTTCATCGCGTCGAACCCCAGGCCGAAACGCGAGGCCGCCTGCTTCAGCCGGTTCGGGTCGGCCTTGTCCCACGGGATATGCAGCGAGACGTTCGGCGTGGCGCGGGTCAGCTGGTTGATCACCGAGCAATCCTCGAGCTTGTCGAAGATATCGCGCGGCTCGCCGGTGCCCGGGAACTTCGCAAAGCGCGTCCCGCCGGTGCCGACGCCCCAGGAAGGGACGGCAACGGTATAGGCCGAGACCGCCTTCAGGATGGCGTCGATATCGATGCCGCGCCGGCTGAGCTGCTCGCCGAGGTGCGCATAGTCGGAATCGAGCGCCTTGCGGTTGGCCTCGTTGGTCTGGTCGACCACGGACTGGTCGATGAGTTGGTCGGTCATTCGAGTTCTCCTCCCTTGGCGCCCCTCACCCTGTCCCTCGCCCCTCCTAGTGGACGCAAGAGCGTCCGCGGGGGAGAGGGTGGGGGTGAGGGGCGCCCCACGCTCAGCTGTTACCGCGTAAAACTCTGCGCGTTGCCCGCGTCGACGTTGATGATGTTGCCGGTGGATTTGGCCGAGGCGTCCGAGGCGAAGAAGTAGATCGCTTCGGCGATATCCTCGGGGAACACACTCCGCTTCAGCAGCGAGCGCTCGCGATACATCTCTTCGAGACCATCCTTGTCGGTCTTGTAGGTCGAGGCACGCTGCTCCAGCCATTCGCCGGCCCAGATCTTGGAGCCGCGCAGCACGGCGTCCGGATTAACGA
>JAEUMC010000338.1 GCA_016793415.1 Devosia sp.
TGGTGCGTTACATTCTCGAGAACCGCACCGCCGATGGCGTCATCATCACCCATACCGGCGCCCGCGACCGCCGCGTGCAGCTGATGATGGATCACGATTTCCCGTTCGTCAGTCACGGCCGTACCGAGTTCTTCACTCCGCACGCCTTCCACGATTTCCACTCCGAGGCCTTTACCGAACTGGCGGTGGAGCGGCTGGCCGACACCGGGGCGCGCGACATCCTGATCTCGGTCGGTGATGCCACCACCAACAACTATCACAACATCGCGCGCACCTTCGAGCGCACCGTGGCCCGGCGGGGCATCACCGGTCGGGTCGTGGTGCAGGACAGCATCCGCCCCGCCTCGGCCGAGATGCGGCAGTTCGGCCGCGATCTCGCCGACCAGCCGGATCGGCCGGACGGCATCATCTGTGACAGCGAGACCCGCGCCATCTCGATGCTGTGCGGCCTCGAGGATGGCGGCGTGCTGCTTGGCCGCGACATCCGCTTCATCTGCAAGCAGACCTCGGACATCCTGTCGACCGTCTTCCCCAACGTCGACACCATCGAGGAAGACGTCTACGCCGCCGGCCTGGAACTCACCCGCCTGCTGCTGCGCCGCATCGAGGGCGAGCCGGCGGAACAGCTGCAGACGCTGAGCGAACCGGTAGCGCACTGGCGGAGCTAGCACCGACCGTGCGGTCGGCGCCCCTCGCCCCTGAGGGGAGAGGGCAAGCGCAGCTTGCGAGCGTCAGCGAGCTAGCGAAGCTAGGGTGAGGGGTTCAGCCTCTCGGCATGCTGGCCCTCCCAGCCTGTTGCTCCGCTTCACCCCTCATCCGGCGCTGCGCGCCACCTTCTCCCCTGAGGGGAGAAGCGAAGAACTGCCGGCAGCGAGTCCTATTCCGCAAGCCCGCCGAGAAACCTCAGCACTTCCGCGTTGAACACCTCCGGCCGCTGCAACGGCGCGAAGTGGCTCACGCCCGGCAGCTTCACCAGCTGCGCCCCGGGGATGGTCCGCGCCAGGTATGCCGCATGTTCGGGCCGGATGAACTCGTCGTGCTCGGCCTGTGCCACCGTCACCGGCACCCGAATTCCCTCCAACTGCACCGCCGTCAGGTTCGGCTGCGTCCGCTGCATCAGCCCAACCGCATCGGCAAACGCCTGGAACCCGTCGGGCGTCGCCGACAACCGCCCATAATCCTTCACGTGCCGGTTGAAACAACGGTCGATCACCGGCGTCATTTCGAATGGGTAGGTGCCGCCGTCATCGACGTTGCAGGCAAAAAACAACAGCCCGCTGACCCGCTCCGGAGCCGTGTCCGCCATGATCAGGCCGGTGCAGGCGCCATCGCTCCAGCCGACAACCGCAGCCCTCTTGAGCCCCAGTGCATCCATCACCGCGAAGACGTCGGTCGCCATCAGCGCGTAGCTGTAGGGCCGCTCGTCACGTGAACTGCGGCCATGGCCGCGGCTGTCGACCACCACCACCTGGTGGCCGGCATCGACCAATGGCTGCACCTGGTACTGCCAGTTGCCGGCATGGCCGAGCCCGCCATGCAGCAGGATCACCGGCAGGCCCGAACCGAAGCTGGCATGCCAGATCTGTGCTCCGTCATTCTCCACATAGGCGGAGATGCCGCCCGGCGGCAGTTCCGCGCCCACGGCCTCGAAATGCTTCAGTTCGTCATCGCTGAAGGTCATGATCCCTCGTTGCTCGGTTCCAATTGGCGATGCAACTGGTCGAGCAGGTTGCGAGGGATTCGACATTTACGCGAGCTGTTTTCCGCCCACCCAGATGCCACGGATCACCGGCTGATCGCCGACCAGCCGCACCCGCAGCAGATCGGCCCTGAGGCCCGGTGCCAGCCGGCCGCGATCGGCCATGCCGATGGCATCGGCGGCGTTGGCAGTGACCTTGGCGATCGCCTCGTGCAGCGGCATGCCGCGTTCGGCGAGGATGAACGGCGCGTGCAGCAGGCTCGCCGGCACATAGTCGGAGGTGAGCAGGTCGAGCAGCCCGGCGTCGGCGAGACTAGCGGCGCTGGCATTGCCCGAGTGCGAGCGGCCGAGCACCACGTTGGGGGCGCCCATGACGATCTGCATCTTCAGTTCACGCGCTCGCTGCGCCGCCACCAGCGTGGTGGGGAACTCGCTGATGGCGATGCCATCGGCGTAGGATTCCTCGACATCGGCGATGGATGTGTCGTCATGGCTGGCGATGCGCAGGTTCCGCGCCCGGCCCAGCGCCCCGATCGCCGCGCGACCAGGCACCACATAGGTGGTCTGGTCGGCCCGGCGCTCGGCGAGATAGGCGTCGAACTCCTCGTCGGTCCATACCTGCGAGTTCTTCTTGCGGCGGAATTCGCGATAGAGCTGGGTATTGTGCCACTGCCGCTGTCCCGGCGTGTGATCCATCACGCTGAGCAGGCGCAAAGCCGGGTTGTCGATATGGCGCTCGACGATGCCGAGCAGCGCCGGGTCGGACAGCTCGCAGCGGAAATGCAGGTAATGGTTGGCCTTCACCAGCCCGGCATCGCGTGCCTCGGTCAGCCCGGTGATCGCCGCATCGAGCATGGCCGTACGCGCCCCGCCGCTGTCATAGTCGCCCAGCGACAGCGCATCGAGCACCGTGGTGACGCCGGCGCCCAGCATCTGCCAGTCATGCGCCAGCACCGCCGAGAGCGTCGAGGGCCAGCGCACCCCCGGTCGCGGCTGGAAATGATGCTCCATGTTGTCGGTATGGAGGTCGATCAGCCCCGGCAGCAGCAGGTCACCCTCGAGGTCGATATCGGTGCCGCCACTCGCCGAGCCCACCGCCGTGATCCGGCCATCGGTGATCGACAAGTCCCCGTCGATGACGGCATCCGGCAAAACGAGGCGGGCATTTCTGAAGGTGGTGTTCACGAGCATATCTTCCGGGTCTGGCGGGCAGCGCGGCAGAGACTCAACCGCGCAGGGAGGGCGAGAAGCGCTGCCTGATATGACATGTCCATGACGAATTGACGTCAGAGATCGAGCCGTGCCGTTTCCCGTTTCGCCGTAATGCGTGCTGGTGCCGGAGCGGCTATTGGCGGCTCTCGAAGCCTACGGGCATTGAATGAATACACCGAACCGCTTGGCCCTCTCGGCAATCGCCACCAAAGTAAGCTCCGGGGCTGTGGCCGCACTTGAATAGGGCACGGAGTGGGCATCGAGAAAGCTCGTAGCCACACTGCCCTTGATCGCAAAGTTTATGTTCTGGGGCACTGCCCCTGTAGCACCCAACACCGCGACGTCGCTTATCCGCGCGTTGACCACACCCAGCACTAGTCCTCCGGCATCCATCAGCGGGCCACCACTATTACCCGGTTGTACCGGCGCCGAAATCTGGAAGAATCTGACATCGTCCTGCAGACCCGAGAGAGCAGTGATATTGCCCGATACGATGTTGCCGGAAACACTCAGCATTCCGCTAAGCGGGTAGCCGTAGACGGCGATGGTCTCTCCCGCCTTGCCTGAAGCTCCTTGCCGGAATGTTGCTACGTCATCAGGAGCGTAGGACGTTTCAACTTTGAGAAGCGCCAGGTCATTCAGCTTGTCGGAGCGCAGTAGCTGCGCTGGGCGCGCGAGATCACCGGATTGAGTTACCTTGATCGCCTGACAGTGCTCAACCACGTGGAAATTCGTGAGGACCAAGCCTTCGGATCCGACGACAATACCCGTCCCGGATGACGGTAGGGGACCGGAGGGCGGGCTTTCGGGTTGAGGCGCCTCCGCAACCGTCGTTCGATCCTCGGGAACCCCTACGTAACTTGCGACGCACTCGGCCAACGCCGCGACCAGCTTGAACGTGGAGGTCAGATTGAACGTGTAACGTCCCTCGTGAAAGGAAACCTCCATCTTGTTCCCTCTTCGAAACAGGTCGATGAGGGTCGCGTCGGCGGGCATCGGGATGTGAAAAAAACTCTCGTCGATCGCCCCGGCCGTAGCCTCATACCATAGGCCGCCGTCGAACCGATATGACACCTGCATTGTACCCTCTAGCGGTATGCGCCACTCATTATTCGCAAAACCGAGGGACCACGAATAATCCCTCTCGACCATGACGTAGACAAAGGTGTTGTTGCTATACTCAGCGGAGGCAATACAGGTCGAAAACTCGCCGGTTTTGTCATCGCTATAGGCGGCACCTTCCCAGACGCCAGGAAAGCGGATTTGCCTGAGCTCAGCCGCTTGCGCTGCAATAGTGCCGAGCACCGCAACGAGTGCGGCAAGGAGCAGCAGTGGAGTCGACGTACTCTTTTGCATGCGACAGCCGGACGAAGTAACCCTGATCGACTATCGATAGTCGATCACCCTTCAGCGTCAAAGGGAGATTCTACCGGACACGGATGGCTCCTTGCGAGTAGGCGGTAGTTGCCGGCAAGCGCGAGCACATCTATCACGCCGCCATGCCTGACCCGCACACCGGGGCGAACTGTCGCTGGATGAGATCTGGAGCCTGGTCGGCCGGCTGACCGAAGCGCACGGCAACTGGTTGCCGGTGTATCGGTGAAGGGACCTTTCCTGGTCCTCTCCACTCCACCGGCCGTCACCCCGGCGAACGCCGGGGCCCAGTGCGCGGAGTGCTCGACGAACTCGATCCCTCCGACCCTGCCGTGATGGACCGGCACGGCCACAGCTTGCCCAACCGTCCGAGCAATGGGTCCCGACTTTCGTCGGGATGACGACCGGTGGGACAGGACGGGGTCCTACTTCACGCTCGAAAAGCTCGTCGGGGTGAGGAACTGGCTCGACACATTGGCGAGCAGCGGGCCATTTTCTTCCGACGCCTTGCGGGCCGCCTGCCATTCCGGGTCGGCCATGAACGCTGCCCATTTGGTCTCGCGCTCGGCCATCGAGTTCCAGCGGATCATGTAGGTGAGATCGTTGATCGAGTTGCCGATCGCCGTCGTCCAGAACCCGGCCTGCTCGATGCCGTGCCGCTTCCAGATACCGAGCGTGTGGTCCTCGAACCGGCGCTGCAGGTCGGCCATGCGGCCCGGCAGGATGGTATAGATGCGCAACTCGTAGATCATGCTGTTTCCCTCGGCGGCTGTTTTTCGCGCCGGCCGCAGTTAGCCCACTGCGGGTGCGAAAGACAAACTCTCCAGCACAGCCATTAGACGCATAGACGTCCCATAAAGATTATAATAGCATACCATTATAAGAAACGGACGAACGTCCGTCGGAGGATGCTTCGCTGAGGGGCGGAGCCGAGGGCTCGATATCGATCGTCGGGACACGTGACACGAGCGAGATCAGGAAAAGTTGCAGACTTTTCCGGTTCGATCTCGCGCCAGAACTATCGCCGTCGGCGGCTTAGCGCCACCGGACGACGGGAGACGACTTGGCGCATTTTGGGCATCTGGGAGGGAACACATGCCAAATCGATTGAAGCAGGTTGTGGCCGGGCTCGTACTGGCGCTGGTCGCGATGGCGCCGGCCGTCGCCTCGGCGCAGACCGTTGACGAGATCATCGCGCGCGGCAAGCTGATCATTGCCGTCGATACCACGACGCCGCCTTACGGCTTTCTCGATGCCGAGCTGAAGCCGACCGGCTTCGACATCGAAGTCGCCAACAAGATGGGCGAGGCCCTTGGCGTGCCGGTGGAGTTCGTCACTGTCACTTCGCCGGGCCGCATCCCGGCGCTGCTCACCAAGCAGGTCGACGCGGTGGTTTCGATCTTCTCGATCACCCCGGCCCGCGCCATCCAGATCGATTACTCGATCCCCTACGCCGGCCAGTCGGCCGTGGTGATCGCCCCCAAGAGCACGGCGATTTCGAGCCATGCCGATCTCGTCGGCAAGAAGGTCGGGCTCACCCGCGGGACCGCCGAGGATGGCATCCTGACCGCTGCCGCCGAAGCCAATCCCGGCATCGAGATCCTCCGCTTCGACGACTATGCCTCGCTGCTGCAGGCCATGGTCTCGGGCCAGATCGACGCCATGGGCGGCGGTGACTACGGTGAGATCTATCTGAAGAAGGCGCAGAACGGCGACGACTTCGAACAGAAGTACAAGCTCAAGACCTTCTATTTCGGCATCGGCGTCGCCAAGGGCAACGACAACCTGCGCCAGTGGCTCAACACCTGGCTGTTCACCCTCAAGTCCGACGGCGTCCTCGCCGACCTGTCGATGAAGTACCGCAACCAGCCGCTGCCGGATCTGCCGGTGTTCTGATCGCGGCTTCGCACCCATGGGCGGGGTCCGATCAGCGGCCCCGCCAGTTTCACCGTATTCGACAGGACGCGCATGCAGACCGCCCTGCAATTCGGACCGGTCCTCATTCATCTCGACCGGGTGCTCGTCGGCGTCGGGCAGACCATCCAGCTCGCCGTGCTGTCGATCCTGTTGGGCACCGTCATCGGCACGCTCGGCGCTATCGGCCGCAGCTTCGGGCCGCGCTGGGTCTCCTGGCCGATCGCTGCCTATGTCGAGCTGATCCGCAACACGCCGCTGCTGATCCAGCTCTATTTCGTCTTCTTCACCCTGCCATTGATCGGGCTGAAGTTCTCGAGCGGCACCGCGGCGGTGCTGGCGCTCTCCATTCACCTCGGCGCCTACGCCACCGAAATCCTCCGCGCCGGCGTGCAATCGGTGCCGGTGGGCCAGATCGAAGCCGCCAAGGCGCTCGGCCTCAGCAGCTATCGCATCATCCGCCACGTCGTGCTGGTGCCGGCGGTGCGCGCCGTCTACCCGGCGCTGTCAGCGCAGTTCATCCTGCAATTGATGGGCACCTCGATCGTCGGCGCCATCGCCGCCGAGGAGCTTACCGCCATCGCCAACAACCTGGTGATGCA
>JAEUMC010000365.1 GCA_016793415.1 Devosia sp.
TCACGCGCCGCGATCAGCTTCTGGGCGTTGCCGCCCGACAATGAGTCCAGACGCTCGCCGGTGCCGCCGGCCCGCACCGCGTAATCGGCGATCATCTGCTGCACCCGCTTGCGGATGGCGCCGCGGCGGAGGAACGGGCCCCATTGCAGCGCCTTGTCGCCATCGGTGCCGGCAATGGCGTTGTCGGCGAGGCTGAGCGAGGCAGTGCCGCCGCGGGCGTAGCGATCGGCCGGGAGATAGGCGAGGCCGGCCCGGCGCCAATCGGGCGCCGCGGCGCGCGACATGTCGGCTCCATCAAGCCGGATGCTGCCGGTGGCCGGATGCATCAGGCCGCTCAGCACCGAGACGAGGCCGCGCTGGCCGCTGCCATCGACCCCGGCAATGCCGACGATCTCGTCGGCACGGATGGAAAGCGAGATATCCTCGATGCGGTCGGCCGGGTCGCGCGAACGGGTGGAAACATGGGCCAGTTCGAGTACCACGGGCGCATCGGTCCGCTGGCGCTGGCGGCGTGGCACGTCGACATCGCGGCCCATCACCATGCGGGTGATCTCGGCATCGGCGATTTCGGCCAGCGGGGTGGTGCCCACCACCTTGCCGGCGCGCAGCACGGTGACGGTTTCGGCCAGCGCCCGCACTTCGTGCAGCTTGTGCGAGATGAAGAGGATCGTCATGCCCGCAGCGCGGAGGTCGCGCAGGCGGTTGAACAGCTCCTCGATTTCGGGCGGCGACAGCACGGCCGTGGGTTCGTCGAGGATAAGCAGGCGGGTGTCGCGCGCCAGCGCCTTCAGAATTTCGACCTTCTGCTGCGCCGCGACGGAGAGCGTATCGGTACGCGCATCGGGGTCGACTGCGAGATCGAAGCGCTGGCTGAGCTCGACCACCTGGCGACGCGCCTTCTGCCGATCGATGAAGATCGAGGAGCACGGCTCGTTGCCGAGGATGATGTTCTCGGTGACGGTGAGGATCGGCACCAGCGAGAAATGCTGGTGCACCATGCCGATGCCGTGCCTGCCGGCAAAGTCCGGAGTCGCGGTGTCGACGTCCATGCCATCGATCACCACCTGTCCGGCGCTCGGGCTTTCGAGGCCGAACAGGATCTTCATCAGCGTCGATTTGCCGGCGCCATTCTCGCCGCAGATGGCATGGATTGCCCCCCTCCGGATATCGAAGGAAGCCTCCGTGAGGGCCACGGTGCCGTTCGGGTAGGTCTTGGACACTCCCCGGAACGAGACGATGGGGCCCTCGGCCAGGTGCGGCGAGTTGCTCATCGGCGCTTACGGACGGACGGCGTCGCGGATGGTGTTGATCGCGGCGGTGTCCATGCCGAAGGCCGTGGGCACGACGATCTCACCGGAGGCGATCTTCGCCTTGGCGTCGGCGATCGCGGCCTTGGTCTCGGCCGAAGCGAGCTTCTCGTAATTGCCGGTTTCGACGATGCCGACGGCGCCTTCAGCGAGCCCGACGGTTTCGGCCGAACCGAAGGGGAGCTTGCCCTCCTTGTACAGGTCGTAGGCGCGCACGAGGCTGACATCGACGTTCTTCAGCACCGAGCTCACCACCTGGCTGGCAATCGCCGGATCGCTTTCGGCGAAGATGGCTTCCTGGTCGGAATCGACGCCGAGCACGAACTTGCCGGTTTCCTTGGCGGCAGCGGCCTGGCCGAGGCCGGCCTGCGAGGCGGCGATGAAGCCGATGGCCACACCGGAGCGATACTGGGCGAGGCCAAGTTCCTTGCCCTTGGCTGCATCGGTGAACG
>JAEUMC010000479.1 GCA_016793415.1 Devosia sp.
ACGCCAACTGGCCGACCATCCCGCAGCTCTACATCAAGGGTGAGTTCATCGGCGGTGCCGACATCGTCACCGAAATGTTCCAGGCCGGCGAACTGCAGTCGCACCTCGCCGACAAGGGCATCGCGGTCAAGCAGACCGCCTGACAGCTCTATTTGCCGAACCGACGTGAGGCCACGCCCCGCCGGGCGTGGCCTTCGTTTTGCCCGCGAGGGTCAATAGGCGAGGCCGAACTGAATCTCGATTCGATGATATCGGGCGCCCTGCCCGGCCCACTGGTGGTAGATTTCCCGGCTCTCGCCGGAGAACGCGTGGCGCGAAAGCTCGATCTCGCTCACCAATGGCCCGTAACCCTGCGTGAACAGCGTCCGTATCGGCCCCTGATGGACGGCACTCGCCACCATGATCGGCTCGAGCTGCTCCACCTCGAACGCTCCGCGGTAGCCTTCGGCATTGGCCACGGGCAGGCAGAAGCGGATATCGAACGGGGTCTTGCTGTCACGTGGCAGGTTGTGGGCGATGAATACCCATGGGCCACGAACCTTGAGCCCGGACCGCTCGACGTCGGCATGGATCGCCATAGTAAGCTCGGCCGCCGTGGCCTTGATCTGCGGGATGGGGAGCCGTCGCGCGGCGCTCAGCACCAGCATCGGCTCGGTTTCCTTGATGTCCATTACGCTCGCCCCCGTTTCCCGGGCAAGCTGATCCGCAGTCAGGTCCGGCACAACTCGAATGCTGGAAATTCCATCCGCATCCGGCCCCTTCTTGCGACGGCCGTAGAAAATCCTACTCGCAGGGTCAGGCCGAGCGGCGCAGAATGACATCCGCAGCGCGCGCCGGAACGTCCGCCGCGAAACGCAGCTCCCGCAACGGCCGCACCCGGCGGGTGGCTTCGGCATAGATCGGGTGCGCCTTGTAGGCGGCGAGCGCCGCTTCATCGGCGAACTCGGCATACACCACCACATCCACCTCATTGCCGAACTGGTCGACCTTGCTGTTCCGCGTCACCTCGAAATGCAGCGAATGCGGGATCTGCCCCAAGAGGTTGAGGCCGTCGACGACGGCGTCGAGGTTGGCCGGCTTGGCGGTGAAGAAGACGATGTGGCGGATCACGAGGCGAAGCTCCGTTGCTGCCACCGCATATAGTCCTCTCCCGTCGCCAGACAACTGCGGCATGAGGCCACGATCACGCAAGCTGATGGCTGGCATAACCAGAATGCGTTTCCGCGCCTGCCAGCCAGGGGTGTAGGTACACAGTCCCGCTTTGCCCACCTCATCCGAGTCCCCGCCATGTCCTCGATCACCGCCCCTCGCTCAGTGGCAACGCCGCTTATTGCGCTGATCATCTGCGGCTGCATCATCGCGGCGGTGACCAACGGCATTCGCACCAGTTTTGGCCTGTTGACCCTGCCGATGACCACCGACCTCGGCCTGACGCGCGAGGCCTGGGGCATGGCCATGGCGATCCAGAACCTTGCCTGGGGCATCGCGCAGCCGTTTGCCGGCGGGCTCGCCGATCGCTACGGCACCGCCAAGGTGATCGTCGGCGGCCTCTTGATCTATGCGGCGGGCCTCGCGCTGATGGTGATCTCGCCCACTGGCTCGATGCTCAACCTTTCGGCCGGCGTCATCACCGGTGTCGGCATCGCGACCTCGTCGTTCTCGATCGTCATGATCGCCTTCGGTCGCCGCGTGCCGCAGGAAAAGCGCAGCCTGGTATTCGGCGTCGCTACGGCGGCGTCATCGTTCGGCCAGTTCGCCTTCGCACCGATCGGGCAGGCCTTCATCAGCAATTTCGGCTGGCAGAGCGCCCTCATCTACGCCGCCGCGATCCTCGCCCTGGTGATCCCGCTCACCCTGGCGCTGCGTGGTCGCACCGAGCGCGCTGCCGGACAGGCCGACCTCAAGTTCATGCAGGCGCTGAGCCGCGCCTGGGGCTTCGGCTCCTATCGCCTCCTGGTGATCGGCTTCTTCGTCTGCGGCTTCCACCTCGCCTTCGTCAACGTGCACATGCCGGCCTACCTGGTGCAGTGTGGGCTCGCCCCGGAGGTCGGCAGCTGGGCCATTGCGGTGATCGGGCTGTTCAACATCATCGGCTCGCTCAGCGCCGGCTATCTCGGCGGCCGGCTGCCCAAGCAACTGCTGCTTGCCTCGATCTACTTCAGCCGCGCCGTCGCCATCGGGCTGTTCGTGCTGTTCCCGGTCACCGAGGTCAGCGCCTACATCTTCGCCGCCGCCATGGGGTTGTTGTGGCTTTCCACCGTGCCGCTGACAGCCGGGCTGGTGACGCTGTTCTTCGGTGCCCGCTACATGGGCATGCTCTATGGCGTTGCCTTCTTCAGCCACCAGCTCGGCTCGTTCGTCGGGGTGTGGCTGGGCGGCTTCGTCTACGATCACACCGGCTCCTACAGCCTGGTGTGGTACCTCGGTATCCTGCTCGGGCTGGCCTCGGCGGCCATTCACCTGCCTATCCGCGAGCTCGGCGCCAAGTCGTTCCAGCTGCAGCCGGCGCAATAACCTCCGCCTCTCGAAAGTATTGATCAGTCACGGGTTGCCAAAGGCCGGAGATGCGCGCATCTTCCCGGCCTTTCCGGCCCTCCCTGGCCACATCTGAGCAAACAATGTCCGATACGTCGCCGACCGCGCGGGACCTGTCCCGCGTCGAATTCATTATCCTTGTTGCAGGGCTGATGGCGCTCAACGCGCTGGCCATCGACGTGATGCTGCCCGCCCTGCCCTATATGGGCGAAGCATTCGGCATCAGCCACGAGAACGAGCGGCAGTTCGTGGTCGGCGTCTACATGTTCGGCTTCGGCATCGCCCAGCTCGCCTTCGGCCCGCTCACCGATCGGTTCGGCCGGCGGGGCCCGCTGCTGGTCGGCCTCGGCATCTACCTGATCTGCGCCTTTGCCGCGACCTTCGCGCCCACCTTCGGCGCCCTCCTCGCCTTGCGCTTCATCCAGGGCATGGGCGCGGCCGGCACCCGCGTCATTGCCACGGCGGTGGTGCGCGACAAGTTCTCAGGCCGGGAAATGGCCGAGATCATGTCGCTGACCTTCATGGTGTTCATGGCCATCCCGATCCTTGCCCCCGGCATCGGGCAACTGATCCTGCTTGCCGGCCCGTGGCAGTACATCTTCCTGTTCATGGGCGGGCTGGCGACGGCAATCAGCCTCTGGGCCTTCTTCCGGCTGCCCGAAACCATGCATCCCGAATACCGGCGGCCGCTCAGCTTCAGCTCGGTGATCGACGGCTTCCGCATCGTCGTCACCAACCGGGTGGCGCTGTTCTACGGCCTTGCCGGCACCTTCCTGTTCGGCGCCATGTTCGGCTTCATTTCGGCCAGCCAGCAGATCTTCGTCGAGATCTATGGGCTCGGCCCCTACTTCCCGGTGGCCTTTGCCGCCATGGCCGGCACTATCGCCGTTGCGCAGTTCATCAACTCGCGCGTGGTGCGTCGCTTCGGCATGCGTCGGCTCAGCCATTCCGCCGCGCTGGTCTACCTCGGGGCGGCGCTTATCCTGGTTGCCGTGGCGCTGATGGGCCCGGTGCCGTTCCCGGTGTTCTTCGGGCTGCTGATGGTGATCCAGTTCTTCTTCGGCTGGGCCGCGTCGAACATGAACTCGCTGTCAATGGAGCCCCTCGGCAACGTCGCCGGCACCGCCGCGTCGGTGTTCGGTTTCACCCAGACGGTCGGTGGCGCGCTGATCGGCACCTATATCGGCCAGCACTTCAACGGCACCATCCTGCCCAAC
>JAEUMC010000519.1 GCA_016793415.1 Devosia sp.
GATCTCCTTGCGCGCCTGGATGGCGCCCCAGATGGTCAGGACGCCGATGATGATGGCCCAGATACCGATGAAGATCACCAGGATGAACGCCGTCATGCCGGGCCAGAAGAAGGCTGCAAGGCCGGCGAGGATGCTGACGACGCCGCTGATCGCCATCCACCAGCGCGGTCCCATGGCGGGCGAATTGGCGCGACCGGAGATCGCCGCCCACAGGGCGAACACGCCGTCGATCAGGGTATAGGCGCCCCAAAGCAGGGTCAGCGAGATGAGGGTGATGGCGGGCCAGAAGATGGCCAACACGCCAAAGGCGATGGCGGCAATGCCGCGCAGCAGCAGCAACCACCAGTTATCGCCAAGCATGGCGCGCAGGCCCGCGGGAAAATCGGAAGGCGTAGAAGTCTGCGTCTCGGCCATCATGCTTCTCCACTGTTTGGCGGAAAGCTCCGGAACCTCCGAGAGCTCCCGCGGTGACAGTAACAGAGTCTGCCGACCTCGAAAAAGCCAAAGACCAGATGAAATGACCTGACCGCCTAAGGATTTACTTTGCCATCGCCAGCCGGAAGCCGGCGTTCGCAACGGCGCAATCCTGGCGCAATGCGTGCTGCATATGGCAAATCGTGGCGCGGGGATTCCTGGATGCGACTGCTACTTGTTGAAGACGAGCCGGAAATGGCCGCGGCGCTGAGCGCCGTGCTGCTGCGCTATGACATGGTCGTCGACCATGCGCGCACCAAGGTCATGGCCGAGGAGGCGATCCTCAGCCACAGCCACGACGCCGTGCTGCTGGATCGCAAGCTGCCGGATGGCGACGGAATCGACCTCGTGCCGCTGTTGCGCAAGCGCCATGCCGGCGTCCCGGTGATCATCATTTCGGCGCGCGGCTCGATCGCCGACAAGATCGAGGGCCTCGACACCGGCGCCGACGACTACCTGCCCAAGCCCTTCGCCGTCGAGGAACTGCTGGCGCGGCTGCGCGCCGTGCTGCGTCGGCCGGTCCAGGTGGCACCGGAATCGGTGCAACTGGGTGCGCTGTCGTTCGATCTCGACAGCCGCCAGGCGCGCGTCGGTGAAACCACCATCGAGCTGCCGCGCCGCGAACTACTGGTGCTCGAATGCCTGCTGCGTCGCTCCGGGCGGACGGTTCTGCGCGCCTCGCTCGAGGACGCGGTGTATGGCTATGGCGACGAGATCCAATCCAACTCGCTCGATGCCCACATCTCGCGGCTGCGGCGCAAGCTTGCCGACGCCAGGGCCGGTGTCGAGATCCATGGCATTCGCGGCGTCGGCTACCTGATCAGGGCCGCGGCATGAAGCTGCCCGGATCAATGAAGTTCCTGCGGTCGCAGTCCCTGCGCCGACGCCTGACCTGGCGCCTGGTGCTGCTGCAGACCATCACACTATCGGTCGCGGCGACACTGCTCACCATGGCGCTGCTGCAGCTCGACCCCTCGCAGCGACTGATCGACTCGACGCTGTCGGAGGTGATCGCACAGGCAATGCAGCGGGCGCCTGATGGCAGCCTGGTGCTGGGGCCGAGCAAACAGCTCGATGCCTACCGCGCCGAAGGGCCAGGGGTCTGGATGCTGGTGGTCGACGACGCCGGCAACAGCTATCGCGAAGGTCCGGTACCCGAGCAGTACGAACTGCTGCTGCCGATCCTCAACAAGCTCTGGTTCATCGACATTCGCGACCACGGCGAGCCGCATACGCTGTCGGCGGCGTTCTACACCGGTGAGACGTCGATCGGGAAACTGCACGTGCTGGCCGGCGGCGGCGCTTTTGTCAGCCTGGTATTCGCGGGCATCCTGCTCGGCAACATCTTCATCCTGCCGCTGCTGGTGGTACTGATCATCGCGACGGTGATCGCCATTCCGCTGATCGTGCGCAAGGTGATGCGCGGCCTCGACAGCGCCGAAGCCCAGGCACGCAGCATAAACTTCAACCAGCACGGTACCCGCCTGCCGCTCGACACCGTGCCCAGGGAAGTGCGCGGGCTGGTCACCGCAATGAACGAAGCGTTGAGTCGGCTCGACGAAGGCTACGAGCGCCATCGCAGGTTCCTTGCCGACGCCGCGCATGAGCTGAAGACGCCGATCGCGATCCTGCAGACTCGAGTAGAAAACCTCGACCCCGGCCCCGAGCGCACCCGCTTGCTCACCGATACGGCGCGGCTCGCCGCGATGGCCGAACAGTTGCTCGATCTGCAGCGACTGTCGCAATCGAGCGCGGACTTCCAGCCGGTGGATCTCGTGCCCCTCGCCGAACGGGTGGTGGCGGACCACGCGCCGCTGGCCATCTCGGCCGGCTACGATATTTCGCTGCGGGCGCCCGAGCTTCAGCAATGGGTGCTGGGCGATCGCGGCGCGATCGAACGCCTGCTCACCAACCTGGTGCAGAACGCCGTGGTGCACGGTGGCAACGAGGGAACGATCGAGATCGAAATGGCCGGCCACGGTGCATTCGAGGTCCATGACAGCGGCCCTGGCATCGCTCCCGAGCATCGCGAACGGGTGTTCGAGCCGTTCTATCGCATCCGTCCGCTCGATCGCGGCGCCGGGCTCGGCCTCAACCTGGTGCGCGAAGTCGTCCGCCAGCATGGCGGCAGCATCGCGGTGCTGCCGAGCCACCTGGGCGGGGTATGTTTCCGCGTGCAACTGCCGATGGCGAAGACGGCGGCGTGATTTTCCGCGCGCGCAATGCTCGTGCAATCCCGACATTGAAAATGGGTATCGCGGTCACCGTTTAGGTGACCCTCCCGGGTGCCGAGGGCACACCGGCGCAACTTTCACTGCCCGGCGGCCGGCTCCCTGGCCGCGGGGCTTCGTACTCGCGGAGTTCCCATGTTTTCGAAGTTTTCCTCCTCTGGCCTGGTGGCCGCCCTGCTGCTCGGCGTGCTGCCGGCGACGGCGGCCGATGCGCAGGACAGCCGCTGGAGCGGTCCCTACGAGCCGGCGCCGACCTCGGAGTGGACAGGTTTTTATGCCGGTATCCATGGCGGCCTCGCCCCCAAGGCATCCGACTTCAACATCTTCAAGGACTCGAGCCTCTTGGGCGGCGTACAGGCCGGCTACACCATGCAGCTCGGGCCCGCCGTAATCGGCGCCGAACTCGAAGGCACCTATGCTCGCGGCATCGTGCATAGCGTGGGCACCGGCGAGCTCGAGCAGAACTGGAGCGGCGCCGCCAAGGTCCGCGGCGGCCTCGCGCTGGGTGGCACGCTGGTCTACGCCACCGGCGGCTATGCCGTGGCGCGGCTCGATGCCGGCAACAAGGTGATCTCGGACGATCAATGGGTCGGCGGCATGTTGTGGGGTGCCGGCCTCGAGCAGAGCTTCGGCAATGGCCTGTCGGCGCGGGTGGAATACACCCAGACCCGTTTCAACGATGTCGACTCGACGCTCACCGGCAACATTCACCGGACCGACGACCTGACCAATCACGCGGTCAAGGCGGGCCTCAACTTCCGCTTCTGATCGAGAAATTGGGATCGGCGAAGCTGTCAGTCGTTCCGTCGATCCCAAGGGCGGCTCGCGGCCACC
>JAEUMC010000522.1 GCA_016793415.1 Devosia sp.
GATCTCCTTGCCGGAAGCCCAGCTGTAGAGCATCGGGATCCCCGGCAGTTCGCCATCGAGTTTCAGCCGGACGATGCCGGTCAGCGCATCTTCGACCGAATTGTTGAAGCCGTGCACATAGAGCAGGATGCGCTCACCCGGCCGCTGCTCGAGCGCCGCCTTTGCCGCGGCCAGGAACGCCGTGCGATCGATCTCGCCGCTGGTGAAGCTGGCGAGATCCTTCTTTACCTCAGGGGTAGCCTCGGCGCCGAAGGGCGAGCCAAAGATGCCGGGCGTGGGCGGCGGGGCATCGTCCTTGCGCAGCGGAAAGGTTGCGATGGCCGAGGTGAAGATCGGCGCGTAACCGGCCGAGTGCCGGTCGGTGAAGGTCTGGACCGTATTGTCCGCAGCCAGTTGCACTTCCCGCGCCACCGCAATGGCGACATCGACCGGTACGCAGGCATAGAACTGGTTGTCGCAGAAGTTGCTGAGCTGCTGCATCGCCACCTGCGGCACCGGGCCGGTGCCGAACTGGTTGGCGGTGGCGAACCGCTGGATCGCCTGATCGGAGAGGGCGCGGTTGTCGGTGGCGCCGAGCCTGTTGACATCATCAAGCGCCAGCGGCAGGGCCGCGTTGGCGTCGCCGCCCTGCAGACCCTGCCGCAGCCGCTCGATGCCCTCCAGACGCCGCTGCGGGTTGTTGCCTGCCGTCTCGAGCAGGTACTTGCCTTGGGCCGTGAAGGCTGCGGGTATCCCGGCAGCTGCCGCCTTGTTGAGCAATACCAGGCCGGTCGCCGGGTCGGCGGTGATGCCGTGCCCGAGCAGCAGGGCCTCGCCGAACAGCGTCGTGGCGTCGAGGTTGCCCATCTCGTGCGCCCGGCGCAGGTCCTCGACGTTCTGGCGCCAGAGCGGGCTTTGCGGCGACAGGCCCTCCACCCCCACCAGCATTTCGGCTTCGTAGACCGGCGTCTCGAACGGCTGGGTCTGGATGAAGGGTTCGAAGCTCTCGGTAATCTCGGTGGCGGTGGCCGCGGGGGCGAGCGGCTGGAGGAACCTCGTGTTGTTGAGTTGCAGCCGGCTGCCAAGGTCTCGGGCGACCTGATCGGCCAGCAGGGCCGATGGCGCGGCATCGAGCTGGATGGTGACGAGGTCGTTGGTGAACTGCAGCTCGCCGGGGGTGAAATTCTGGGTGAACACCGGGCCACCCGGAGCAGCGGGCAGGGCCGGCGCCGCTTGGTTCTGCGCTCGCGCAGCACTTGCCACCAGGCACCAAAGCGCAGCAACAGCAAGAAACGAACTCAGCTTCGACATCCGTCCACTCCCGATCCGGCAGCAAAATCAGTCGCTCAGTGAGCCATAATCTTACACAGGACTGGGCGATCCTGTCACTGCCCGGACATGAAGAATAAATTGCAGAGCTGCTGACGTCGCTTGGCGTCATCTCTGAGCGTGATGGTTCTGCAGCTGAAATGCGATAGGACATATCTTCGTCCAACCGGCTTGCGCGGCTGTGGATAGAATATTTCCTTGTGAAGATATTGTTGTTCGGAGGAAAATGCGCTGTGATGATAGCGAAATCTCAACGATCGGCTGGATGAAATCTTGTCATGAAGATGATCTCGTCACCATCGGGCAATGACGCGGCGTGGCGGCGCCTTTCGGCATTGGTGCTCATGCTGGCGGTGATGCTCGGCGGTTCGGGCGCCCTGGCGCGGGAGGGGCATGCCTCCCGGCTGGTGGTGTTCGTGCATGGCATATTTGGCACCATCGACAGCACGTTCCGGGCTGAGGGCCAGCGACTGGGCTGGCCGGAGATCACCGACGCCGACCCGCTGTTCGACGACGCCGACATCCGCACGTTTCAGTTCGAATCCACGCTCAACCCGAGCAGTTCGCGCATCATCGATATTGCCAAGCTGATGAAGACCGAGCTCGAAGCCGAGGATATCGACATCCTCGGCTACAACGACGTGGTGTTCGTCGCGCATAGCCTGGGCGGCATCGTGGTGCGCCAATACCTGGTGAACGAGAGCAAGCTCGAGGGCCGGGGCGTGCTTGCCGGCGGGCGTATCAAGGGCCTCTACCTGTTGGGCACGCCGATGAACGGCGCCGGCATCGCCAATCTCGGCTCCGAGTTCTTCAACAGCCCGACGCTGTTCGAACTCAACGAGAGCCACGACCCCAACGCGTTTCTCAACCGGCTGCGCGCCGATTGGATCGATGCGAAGCTCGGCACGGAGATCCCGTCCGATTGCATCCATGAGACCAAGGGCGAGGTGACGTTCGAAGTGCTGGGCTTCGAGCTATGGAGCGCCGAGCCGGCCGACCGGGAAAGTGTCGAGGCGCTCTGCAATATCGGCCTGTCGGGCTTTCCGGAGAACCATAGTGGCCTGGTCAAGCCGACCGGGCAGGGGGACTACCGCCACAACCGGTTCCAGCAGTTCTTCCTCGGGCTGTTCCCGGATGCCGACGACGCCATGGGCGACGACGAGATCGTGCTGGCCCGGTGCGAGGCCAGCAAGTTCGGCGACGGCGTGACCTACCAGCTGGCGCAGGAGCTCGATCTGAAGAGCCTGAAATATCACTACTCGCGCTACCTGCCCAAGGACTGGCCAGCCGGTGGACCGCTGGGCATGGTGTTTCGCCAGACCGCGCCAAAGGTGGTGGTGCTGCACTTCTCCTGCTTTCAGCAGGGGCCCGAGACCGAGACCGGCATCGCCGAAGGAGCGCGGGATTTCAACCGCTTCCTCGCCGACCTGGCAACCAACGAGGGGATCAAACTGGTCATCTACTCGCGCGCCGATCCGGCAGACATCACCTCGATGATGACGATGGCCAATCGGCAGGCGCTGATCGATACCAGGCGGCTCGAGTTCGTTCCGCTGCGCTACAAGGTGCCCGCAACCCAGGACCAGATCGACTTCGCCATGTCGAAGATCGAGGGTTTTCTCAAGTCCGGGGCGAGCGGGCAGTGACTGGCAGTGGGGGGCGCTGATCATCTGGGCGGCGGCTGTTCGCACATTGCAAACAACAGCAGCCTGTGCGCCGTTTGACTATCAGCAGCGAGGCCCGAGCGAGCATGGCGAACGACTTGCAGTCCTATGTTCCTCCAATGGTCGAACCCGGCTGCGGGGGGAGCATCCTCAATCTTGCTCCTTGCGCAACGCCCACAACGGTTTCGATGCCCGCTGCGCTGATGGGCCTTGGTCTGGGGCTTCTACTTCCTCAACAGGAAGAATCCGAAGTACCGCCGGCCCGCTCTTTGGGCGCTGGGAGTGGGCGTACTCGGATCGGCAGTTTTCTTCGCGCTGAAGGTTCTCGGGTAACTGCGCGGGCCGGATCTGCCGAACAGCAAACGAGCCGCTCCTGCATCGCCCTCGGGGGGAAGCGGTGCCTATGGTCGCTCCTCGGCCAGCCGTTCGAGCCGCGTGACCCGGTCTGTCACGGCCGCCAGTTGCGCACCCTGGCGCACCTGTTCGACCAGGGTGGCCGTTGCGGTTTCCAGCGTGCGTTCGACGGCCCGCAGCCGCCCGTCGAAGCTGGCCCAGCCGATGGCCATGGTGACCAGCAGGCCGCCGAAGGTGATGACGTGGCCGAGGTTGATGGTGAGGTCGAGACGGGGTGTCGGCATCACGGCCTCCCCAGTCTGAGGAGCTTTTCGACCAGGGTCTCGCCGCGCTTGAGGATGGCCGTATGGGCGAATTCCTCGACGGCGCTGACGGTGCCGCGGGGCAGCTCGCGCAGCTCCGCCCGCTTGCCGGCCTTGGTGACGATCTGCGGCTTCACCGTCGCGACGTAGGAGCGCCACTGGGTGATGGCCCAGACGAGGAAGCCGCCGGCCGAAGCGAGGCTGATCTCGCCCCACCGGCCACCGAGAATGGCGAGGAGGGTGTGCTGCATGTCGGCCGGCATCAGGCCATAGAGGGCCAGCAGGCCGCCCAGCCAGCCGGACAACTGGCCGCCCCAATCCCACAGGCGACGGAGCCACCACTGGGTGGCGATGGAAGACAGGAACGCGGTCATTTCGGGTGTCCTCAGAACGGAAGCGGGAGGGTGAAGGCGGCGGTGACGAGGCCCGCGGCAACGAGCAGCGCGAGGATGGTCCAGCCGAGCCAGCCGCGTCGGGCGGGCAGGCCGGGCTGGGGTTGCGCAGGAGCGGGGGCAGGGACAGGGCCAGGGGTCGGCGCCGGCGGGGCCAGCGCGCTCAGCACTTCGGCCAGCACGGCTTCGGCTTCCGAGGCCCGGGCCAGCGAGGCGTTGAGGCCGTCGCCGGCATAGTAGCTTTCGCCGCGCTCGACGGTGCGATGTGCCCCCTGCTGCCGGCTCAGTACCGGAACACTCGCCCATTCGCGCGCCAGGCGATTGCCGAAGTCACGCAGCGACAGGGTTCTGGCGGCGAACTGGTTCCAGCCGCG
>JAEUMC010000745.1 GCA_016793415.1 Devosia sp.
GCCTTCGTCCGGCTCGCCGGCGCCTTTTTCGGGGCCAAGGCGTGATCGCCTACGCCTACCTCGCGGTCGCCATCGTCGCAGAGGTGATTGCCACCACGGCGTTGCGCGCCGCCGACGGCTTCACCCAGCTCTGGCCCTCGCTGATCTCGATCGTCGGCTACGTCGTCGCCTTCTACTTCCTGTCGCTGACGCTGCGCAGCATGCCGGTCGGCATCGCCTACGCCATCTGGTCAGGCGTCGGCATCGTCCTGATCTCGCTCGCTGGCTGGCTGATCTACAAGCAGCTGCTCGACCTGCCGGCCCTGATCGGCATGGGCCTGATCATGGCCGGAGTGATCGTGATCAACCTGTTCTCGAAGACCGCCGTGCACTGAGACTGGCGCTCTCACCGACGGTGCCACGCACGTCCCCTCGCCCCTCTGGGGAGAGGGTCAGGGTAAGGGGTAGCCAAGCACACCGGCGGCCGCCTCGTCGCGTCAGACTGCGTCGAGGGCGATGGGAAGGCTGGAGCGCTTGGCGCCCCTCACCCCGCGGCTGAGCCCTTCGGCCTCATCCGCCGCCCTCGCCCCAGAGGGGCGAGGGGGCGCTGTGGCACGGCCGGTGACCTACCTCAAGTCGGCGGATCCCGCGGATTGATCACCACCCGCCCGGCAATCTTGCCCTCCAGCATCTGCGCCGCCAGCCCCGGCAGATCCTCTAGCCGCGCCTCGGTCAGCATCGGCTCGAACGCTGCCGGCACGAACAGGTTGGTCAGCCGGTCCCAGGCCGAGCGCCGTGCCTCGAACGGCTGCATCACGGTGTCGATGCCGCAGAGCGAAATATTGCGCAGGATGAACGGGATGACGCTGGCATCCCAGCCGCGGCCGCCGGCATTGCCGATCGCCGCCACCGCCCCGCCATAACGGATCTTCTTCAGCACTTCGCCGAGCAGCGGGCCGCCCACCGAGTCGATGGCGCCCGACCAGGTTTCCTTGTCGAGCACCTTGCCGGTCGGCGTCAGCACGTCCTCGCGCGACACGATCCGCCGGGCCCCCAGCCGCGTCAGCTGCGCGCCAAGTTCCGCCCGGCCGGTCAGGGCCGCGACCTCATAGCCCAGCCGGCTGAGCAGCAGCACCGCGATGCTGCCGACCCCGCCACCGGCTCCGGTGACCAGCACCTCACCCTCGCCCGCCCGCACGCCCTCGGCCTGCAGCCGGTTGACCGCCAGCATCGCCGCCAGCCCGGCCGTGCCGAGCATCATCGCTGTGCGGCTCGAGAACCGCTTGGGCAACGGCACCAGCCAATCGGCATTGACCCGCGCCCGCTGCGCATAGCCGCCCCAGTGGAGTTCCCCCACCCGCCAGCCGGTGAGCAGCACCGCCTGGCCGGGGTGATAGCGGCCATCGCTACTTTCCACCACGCGGCCGGCAAAGTCGATGCCGGCGACATGCGGGTAGTTCCGCACCAGCCCGCCCTGCCCCAGGAGGCACAGCGCATCCTTGTAGTTGAGCCCGGCCCACTCGATCGCCACCAGCACGTTGCCGTCTGGTAGCTGCTCGTCAGTCATCGTCTTGATGCTGCTGCGCAATTCACCGTCGGGGGACCGGTCGGTGACAAGGGCGCGAAAAGACATAGGAACTCCGAAACGACTGGGACCAAGAGCGTCAATGCGGCCCGTTCAGTGCCGCCTGATCAATGCCTGCCGCCGCCAGTTCGTTGCCGATCTCGGTTCGGAGTTCGGCATCGCCCAGCCGCTGGCGAAGCACCGGCAGGATACCGAAGCGGCGGAACCGCGTCACGTCGAGCAACTGCGCTATCGAGCGGTTGAGTGCATCTTCCGACTTCAGCCGGTGTGCCGCCGTGACGGCGATGGCCGAAGCCAGCTCGGCGTCACCCACCACCAGCGCCTCGGCCTGCAGCAGGGCCTCGGCATTGTCGCCGTTGCGCAGCGCGTTGACCGCCGGCGCCTCGTGATACCAGTACGGCGCCGAGACGGCGCGGCGCAGCGCTTCCATCGCCATCGCCTCGCCTTTCTCCGATTTGCCGCGCAGCGACAACAGCCGGGCATAGCCGGCAAAGGCATCGAGGTTGGAGGGGTTGAGCTGCAACGCCGAGGTGAACGCCGCCTCGGCTTCGCCGGTGCGCCCGACCGACTGCAGGAAGAACGCATATTCGCGCCATACCGGGCTCGAGGTGGGCGCCAGCGCCAGCGCTTCCTCGAGCTGGCGTTCTGCCTCGGCGATCGGCTCGGGGTCGCGCGCCGAGGGCGGTTGCGTCTTCAGTGTCCGATCCAGCAGCAAACCGCCGCTGATCGCGAGGCCGAAGGCCGAGTGCGAATTGTTGCGCAATAGGCCATTGGTGCAGCCGCGCGCCCGCTCCTCATCGTCCGACCGGCCGCTGTCGCGATAGCGGATGAACAGCAGCCCGCACAGGTACTCCGTTTCGTTGCCGCCCAGCTCGACATTGGTGGCGAGCCACTGGATCGCATCGGTGTGCAAGGGCCCCTCCACCGCGCCCAACTGGTCGGCGAAGGCCTGCGATATCCGGTCGATGCTGGCGGCGAACTGGGCGGCCGGCACCTTCTCGGTCATGCTCCAGATCGCGGTGTCCGAGCCGGCGCGCTTGAGGCTGGCGGTGATCTGCATCTCGCTGCCCTCGGTGCGGGCAATGCCCGAGAGCTCGAAGCTCGGCACCGCACCTCCCGGCGCGCCCTGTTCCGGGCGCTTGAGGTAGACCGCATCGATGAATGGGAACAGCTTGAGGTCGGTGACCAACTCCACCGCCAGTCCGGCGACACTGGTGCTGGCCTGCCCGGCCGCCACCGAGGTGAACTCGCTCACCGCCACCACCGGCGGCTGCGGGACCGCCATCCGCACCTGTCGCGGCGCCAGCACCTGCGTCATCACCACCGCGATACCGAGCGCCACGAATACCAGCACCACCATCAGCACGATGTCGTCGAGCCGCGCCAGCCACGATCGCTCGGGCGCCAGCTGCGGCGTCGGCGCAGTGAAACCGGTTACAGGCGATTCAGCCGCCGCAGGGCTCGGCACACCTCCCCGAACCTGGAATTCGGGGATGTAACGTCCCACCGGCAGGTAAAATATGACGGGTTCCGCGGCCCCTTCCGAGGCGTAGTACTCCTCGAGCACCGCACGCAGCCGCCGAGCCTGCACGCGCACGATCGGGTCGTTCTGCGGATCGAAGCTCTGTGGCCGTCCGAACACGTCGACGGCGATCGAATAGGCCTTGATCCCCGCCTCGTTTCCATCGAGCCGCGCACCCACTATGTAGTTGAGAAACTTGGCAAGTTGCGGCGAGCGCGCCAAGCCGGGCCACTCCTGGATGCGCGCCAGGGCAGCCTCGATCTCCGCGCGGGGCGGCATTGTCTGCGACAACGGTTCCCCCACTCGGGCACCTCCCGGCCCGAACCTCATCGATTTACATGTTAATCGCAAGCCTCGTTACGGCGTTGTTACATGCCTTTGCCTATGCGCAGCGTCATCGAACCATCATATGCCGCCCTGTCGCTGCCTGATGCAGTCAGCCACGAACGTGTTTCGTGGTGGTGAGGGGATGCAACGAAGCTCCCCCAGCTTTCCAGGCCGCCGACGGGTTACCGACTACGCACTAGAGTTCTCGGCCATTGCCGTGGCGACGCGGCAAAAAGGAACCATTATGGACGCTTTTGGTACCGGCCAGCCCTTCATGGCACTGGTCGACGACGACTCACATTCCGCCCGGCTGATGATCCGGATGCTGCTCGCCCATGGCGCGCCGTCCGTGAGCTGGCTCGATGGCGAAGCGCTGGCGACTGCCGAGATTCAGCAGTTGCTGGACAACGAACTCGCGACGATCCCCGGCCTGGTGATTGTCGATCTCAAAGCCTCGTCCAGCGCCACCCTGGACTTTATCGCGAAGTTGCGCGCCATGCGTGACGGCCACTCGCTGCTGATCGCGGCGATTGCCCCGACGCTGGAGCGCGAGCCGCGAGAGGCCCTCCTTTCTGCCGGCGCCGACGCTGTGTTCGAGCGGCACGCCGATATCAATTCCTACCGTCGCGAAGCGGCGGCAATCGTCAGTTTCTGGGTGCGCAATCAGCACCTGGATGCGGTTGGCACGTAATCACTGCGTCCACAGGTTACGTGCCGGGCGGGGAGCGCGTTGCATTGAGGCAGGCCACTGCCGATTGCATTCCCAAATGCGCTCTCCGTCTCTTCCATCTGCCGGGACCACGCTAAGTCCCGGATACTGAGCTACCGCCCGACCGCCGATATCCCTGCGGCGATCCGGGTGGCCCTGGGCCGGAGACCCCAAGCTCCGACCCAACCCGGCGGCCCGTCGCGTTCCCTCACGCGGCGGCCGCCATACGACGACGGAAAGACGGGGCGCGACCTCCTGACGCTGCCCCGCCTTCCCGTTCTTCCGGTCGCCCATACCTGCTGTGGGGGCCGACGGTTGGGTGTGCATACCATGTGGCGGCGGGCCACTGGGGCCAGCTGGCGATGGCGGGGTTGCGTATATTTCTCCCACCGAAACCGCGCTTCTC
>JAEUMC010000756.1 GCA_016793415.1 Devosia sp.
GGTTATGCCACGATCGAGCGCGAGTGGCGGGCCGGCGACGAAGTGCGCATCAGCTTCGCCATGCCGGTCGAGCGGCTTTACGCAAACCCCGAGGTGACCGAGGACGCCGGACGGGTGGCGCTGAAGCGCGGGCCGGTGGTCTATTGCCTCGAGGAGATCGACAACGGTTTCGCGCCGCAGCGGCTGCGGCTGGCGCCCGGCGCGGCGATCGAGACGGCGTTCGACCCCGACCTGCTCGGCGGCGCGATGACGCTGAGCGGCGGCGCGGTGAAGGTCAGCGATGCCGGCTGGGAGGGGGCCCTTTATCGGTCGTCGCCCGCGACGCTGGAACCGACGCGGTTCAAGGCGATCCCCTACCACCTATGGGCCAATCGCGCGGCGGGCGGCATGCTGGTATGGCTGCTTGAAGCGTAGGAAGGCGCGGCCGCGTTGCAATTGGCGATGGAACCAGCTTTCTAGCGCCCGGAGCAATTCAGGAGAATCGTCGTGGCTGCAACGCGCGGGGCGACAAAGATCAAGGCAGCAGCAGGCAAGGCCTCGGCGCCGGTGGGTGACGAGCCGGTGCGGGTGCGTGGGCAGGGGGCGCAGACCGTCTACGAGAAGCTCCGCCAATCGATCCTCGATCTGACGCTGGAGCCGGGGAGTCCGCTCGACGAAGTGGGGCTGTCGGTGCAGTTCGACATGTCCCGCACGCCGATCCGCGAGGCGCTGGTGCGGCTATCGGCCGAAGGGTTGGTGACGACGCTGCCCAATCGCAGCACCATCGTGTCGTCGATCGATTTCGTGCAGTTGCCGATCTATTTCGAGGCGCTGACCCTGATGTACCGGGTGACCACGCGCGGCGCTGCCGTGCATCGGCGCGACAGCGACATGGTGGCGATCAGAAAGCTCCAGGCCGCCTATGCCGAGGCGGTGGAACAGCGCGATGCGCTCAAGATGATCCAGTCCAACCGCGATTTCCACGTGGCGATCGCCGCCGCCGGCGGCAACAGCTACTTCACCGGGCTGTTCACCAGGCTGCTCGACGAAGGGCGGCGGATTTTGCGGCTCTATTACCAGAGCTTCGACGACACCCTGCCACGGCAATATGTCGACGAGCACGAGGCGATGGTGGCGGCGGTGGCGGCGGGCGACGCGGAGCTTGCCGACAAGCTGGCGGCAGAGCACGCGGCGCAGATCGTCCGGCAGATCCAGAGCTACATTGCACGGGATACGACTTCGCATATCAGCCTGGCGTCGTAAGCGCCGCGTGGTGGCGCGAAGTGCGTCCCCTCTCCCCACTGGGGAGAGGGTCAGGGTGAGGGGTAGCCAAGCACTCTGGCCAAGCGTCGTCTCGCCTCAGCGTGACTTAGTTTGAGCTTTCGCTCCGCGCCCTTGGCGGCCCTCTCCCCAGAGGGGCGAGGGGGCGCCGTGGCTCCGCCGGTGATGACTACTCGCTTTTGCGTCACCCCTCCACCAGCGGCAACATCATCGTAAACCTGGCGCCGCCGGTGGGGGCTTCGGTTACGGCGATGCGGCCTTTGTGGCGCTGGATGATCGAGGCGACGAGGTTGAGGCCGAGGCCGGCGCCGGTGGCGAGCGGTTTGACCCGATAGAACGGCTCGAAGATCTTCTCGCGGTCGGCCGGGGCGACGCCGGGGCCCTCGTCGCTCACTGATACGGCGCCTGCGGGGGTGACCTCGACGGCGATGTGGCCGTGGTTGTTGCCGTGGACGATGGCGTTCTGCACCACATTGGCGATGGCGCGGGTGAGGCTGCCTTCGTCGCCCGACACCAGTACCGGCTGGTCGGGGGCGCGCAGCGCGATCTCGTAGCCGGCATTGATGGCGAGCGGGGCGAGGTCGCCGACCACGGTGCCGGCGATCTCGACCAGGTCGAGCGGCGTCATGGCGGTTTCGCCCAGGTCGATGCGCTGCAGGTCGAGCAACTGGTCGGCAAGGCCGGAAAGCCGCGCCACGTCCATCAACAGGCGCCCCTTCTCGGGGAACGGCGCCGCCGTCTCCAGCCGGGTCTGGAGGATGGCGATCGGGGTGCGCAGCTCATGGGCGGAATCGGCGAGGAAGCGCTCGCGCTGCGCATAAGCCTTGTCGAGCCGCGTCAGGCCGGCATTGACCGCGTCGACCAGGGCGCGGACTTCGTGCGGCACGTTCTCGGTGGGCAACTGGGTGCCGCGGGCATCGATGTCGATCAACTCGGCCTCTTCGGCCGCCTGCTTGAGGCCGCGCAGCTCGCGCCGGATCACCCGGGGGATGATGATGGCGGCGGCGATGGTGGTGATGGCCAGCAGGGACAGGCTGAACAGGGCCCAGAACCCGGCGACGAACGACAGCACGCCGATGGTCCGCCCGCCACCCGACGCCACCATGACATCGCCGATCTGGCTCTTGTGCCGTTCGAGCTGCAGCGCATCGACCGGAGAGCCGGCGCGCGGGCGAACGTCGACCGAGGCGAACTCCCACAGCGCGGTGTCCAGCTCGTCGTAAAAGATCGGAATCTTGCCGTAGGAAACCGTGGTGCCCGTCTCGGTCGAGGCGAGGAACCAGACCCCCGGTCGGTCGGCAATCAGCTGCTTCAGCTTGGGCGTCATCTCCACCTCGGCGCCACCGTCGGCAGCGGGACGGATGGCTTCGGCGAAGGTCTCGGGGTTGCTCGGATCGAGCGGCGGCGCGTCGATAAAGCGCAGCGCCGGGTAAATGCCGAGCGGAAACACTACCAGGGCGAAGAACAGCAGCAGGGCGACGGCCTGCACCTGGATCATGCGGCGGGTGAGCCGTCGTTCCAGACGGACGGGTTTTTGCTGGCGGATCATGATTGCCTGAGCAGGTAGCCGACGCCGCGCACCGGGTGGATCTCCACCGTGCTGCCGGCTTCGGCGAGCTTGCGCCTCAACCGCGAGATGTGGGCTTCGAGCGAGTTGGACTGGATTTCGTCGTCCGAGCCGTAGACGTCCTCTTCGAGCACGGCCCGGCGCACAGTGCGGCCGGCGCGGCGCATCAGGCTTTCGAGCACCAGATACTCGCGGCGCGGCAGATCGAGCTTTTCGCCATCGACGAACACGTCGCCATGGTTGAGATCGAGCGACAGGTTGCCCATGCCGAGCGGCGCGGTCTCCACCTGGCTCGGCCGGCGCAGCACGGCGCGCAGGCGCGCCACCAGTTCGTCGACCACGAAAGGCTTGGCCAGGTAATCGTCGGCGCCGAGGTTCAGGCCTTCGATGCGGTGGTTGGCGCCGCCCATGGCCGAGAGCACGACGATCGGGGTGTGCGGCCGGCGCTTCCGGATATGGGCGATCAGCGAGGCGCCGTCGCCATCGCCCAGCTGCCGGTCGAGGATGACGAGGTCATGCGCCACCGTCTCGATCGCCTCGATGGCGAATTCGATCGAGGGCACGTGATCGGTGACGAAATCGTGCTTTTCCAGCGCGGCGCGCAGCAGCGCCGCCATGTCGGGTTCGTCTTCCACCAGCAATAGCCGCATCGGCACCTCCTTGGTCGTCATCGCCGAATAAGCTTGCCGAAAGCTTGCGCCGCTCTCCCCCCCGAACGCAACCGGGCCATGCGCGCTGCACCGGGGCGACGCAAGGTTCATGCAAGCTTGGCGGCACAAAAGCCATCCCCTCGCACTCCCCGGTGTCGTTCGGGAGCGGCGAGATGTGTTTTGGACCATTACGAGGACTGCGCCATGGACGAGCCCGCACTCCAGCCCGCCGCGAAACCCGAATGGGCGCTGAGCCGGCGTGAACTGAAGAAGCGGGCGCTGCTGGCGGCCGGCATCCAGCCGGCCCGCTTCCCGTGGATGTGGGCCGGCGCCGCCGTGGTGGTGGTCGGCCTCGCAGTGTTCGTCTTGCCGCAGTTCCTCGCGCCGCAGGCCTCGACGCCCACCGAAGCTGCCGCTCCCGCCCCGGATGTGGTGAAGCGCCTGCTGAGCATTGACGTCGCGACGGCGGCCCCGGCGACGCTCGCCGAAACGCTGAAGGCTACTGGCTCGCTGATGCCGCGGCGCTCGATTGCCATCGCTTCGCAGGTCAACGGCACGCTGAAGAGCGTCGACGCGCGGATCGGCGACCAGGTGAAAGCCGGCGACGTGCTGGCGACGGTGGATGTCGAGACGTCTGAGATCCAGCTGAGCCAGCAGCGCAGCACTGCCGCGGCGACCCGTGCCCAGCTGGCGCAGGCCGAGAACCAGCTCGAGCGCACCCTGCGGCTCGCCGATAGCGGCCTCACCCCGAGCGCCACGGTCGAATCCGAGAAGGCCTCGATCGAGGCGCTGAAGGCCAACCTCGCGGCGCTCGAAGCGCAGGTGGCGGCGGCCGAACTGGTGATCCGCAATGCCACCATCGCCGCGCCGTTCGACGGCATCGTCGCGGCGCGCTCGATCGAGCCCGGCCAGTTGATCACTTCCGGCGCGGCTTTGTTCGATCTCGTCGACCTCTCGGTGATGGAAATGACCGCCTATGTGCCGGTCAGCGCCAGCCCGAAACTCGCGCCGGGGCAGGGGGTGTCGCTCAGCGTCGAGGGTCTCGCGGGGCAGAGTTTTGCCGCGACGGTCGAGGGCGTGAGCCCGGTCGCGGCCAAGGGGACCCGCACCGTGCCGGTGCTGATCTCGGTCCCCAACCCCGAGGGCAAG
>JAEUMC010000589.1 GCA_016793415.1 Devosia sp.
GCGGGATCGGGATGAGCTGAAGCATCGGCTCAGCCGGCTCGAGGCGCAGCTGCAGCCGCAGCACCAGGCGGCCCGGCCACCGGAATTCTGGGACAACCCGGATGAATGGGGCCGATCGCTGGTGACCCCGATCCACGAGCAGCTGTTCCAGCAGCGGCAGGGCGTCTCCCGCCTCCTGGCGGAAGAAAAGCATGGGCCGGACAATGTGCGGGCGGCCTACAACGCGCTCGGACAGGCCATGCAGGCCGACCCGGCGGTGCAGACCGACTACCTCCGCATCATGCGCTCGAACCACCCCTATGGCGAGCTCGTCGCCTGGCACAAGAAGCGCCAGGCGTTCGATGAGATCGGCAGCGACCCCGCTGCCTATCGCAACCGCGTGCTCGACGAGGCGATGCGGGACCCCGAAGTCCAGCAGCGTTTCCTCGCCCAGCTGCGCGGCGCCGCCCAGCCCAATATCGAGGCCCCCCGTCGTTCAGCCGTGCCGCACATCCCCTCGCTGCAAGGCATCGGCACTGCCGCCGGCCCCGCATCCGCGGCCGGCGACCCCACCGATGCCGAGCTGTTCTCGGCAACCACCCGCCGGCGGCGCTGAAGGCGCTGTAACCGGCCGAGCATCAGGACCATCAAGCAATGGCTCTTTCTCCCAACCACCCCAATAATGAAGTGATCAAGTTCCGCCAGGATGTCGCCTACGACTTCCTGCGCTCGTCGCGCTTCGACGCCTATATGGGCGACGATTCCACCTCGGTGATCGTGCGCATGTCGGACCTCGAAGCCGACGGCAAGGAGATCCGCGTGCCGCTCGTCACCCAGCTTTCGGGCGATGGCGTCGGCGCCGGCACCTTGCGCGGCAACGAAGAGCAGATCGACAGCTACGGCATGCCGCTCTGGGCCGACTGGGCCCGAAACGCGGTGGCCAACAACCGGGCGCAGAACAAGGAATCTTCGTTCTCGGTGCGCTCGACGGCCCGGAGCCTCCTGCGTGGCTGGTCGAAGCGGATCGTCCGCGACGACCTGGTCGATGCGCTGCTGTCGATCCCCACCTCGGCAATGCAGGCCGGCCGCTTCGGCAATCCGGGCAACCGGGTCAACGGCATCAAGTGGTCGGCGGCCACCGCCGGCAACAAGAATGCCTGGGTCACCGCCAACCCCGACCGCGTGGTGTTCGGCTCGGCGCTCTCCAACTACTCGACCACCTTCGCCACCGCGGTGGGCAACGTCGACTCCGCCAACGACAAGATGTCGGCGGCGGTCGGGAGCCTGTTGAAGGACCAGGCCAAGCAGACCGGCGTCGACCCCAACAACCCCGGCGTCTACAACGGCCGGCCCAGGATCAGCCCCTATATGGAGGCCGAGGGCGACCAGGAATGGTTCGTCTGCTTCCTCGGCGCCCGCGGTTTTCGCGATCTGAAGGCCGATCCGGTGATGACCGCCGCCAACCGCGACGCCCGCACCCGCGAGAGCGGCGACCCGACCAAGACCAACCCGCTCTTTACCGGCGGCGCGCTGGTCTACGACGGGGTGATCTATGTCGAGATCCCCGAGATCACCCAGCGCCTGCTGCTGAAGGGCGCCGGCGCCGCGGGGATCGATGTCGAGCCGGTATTCCTCTGCGGCCAGGGGGCGCTGGCCTACGCGCTCGGCCAGATGCCGCGCCCCACCACGCTCGAGGACGGCGACTACGATTTCGTCACCGGCATGGGCATCGAAGCCCAGTACGGGGTGGGCAAGATCGCCAAGGCCCCGCTGGCGGCGGGTGCGTCCGCGACGATCGGCAGCCTCGTCGACTGGGGCATGGTGACTGGGTTCGTCGCGGGGGTGGGGAACAGCTAAGCCCACAGGCGGTGCAATGATCGC
>JAEUMC010000596.1 GCA_016793415.1 Devosia sp.
TCATGATCCATGAGTTCCTGACCTGTATCGCCGAGAACAAGCCAATGCAGAATGGATCTCTGCTCGACGGAGTTAAGGCTGCAATCGCAATGGAGGCCATCCTGGCTTCTGCCGAGAGCGGACGGTCTACCGAACTTACCAACTAGCGGCGCCCAGCTAAGCCGGACCAGTGCCCAACAACCTTCAAGTATGTTCGAGCCAGCCATCCAGGGATGCACGTGCCACTCAATGACTGGTCATTCGATCGCACTGGCTAATGCAATCTGCTCTGCCACCGGAAGCAGCCAAGCCGGTGATCTTGAAATCGAGCCTTCAACGATCGCCCAGAGCGTCATTGCGGCAACGCCGGGCGCCGCGATCTCGATTGAAGCGCTCGCACTGTGGCGGTGGACGGACGACACGGTACTCGGATTCGGTGGCGGCGCGGGACTCTACACACCTAGGTGAACCCTCGACCAGAACGAGGCTTCCGGTACCCAGTTTGCCACAGGGCTGGTTTGCAGTTCGGCGCGCTCTGTGCCGGCGGTCGCCAACTGGCGAGATTGTCTCGCCCAACGAGGATTTCTATGCCGCATATACCCAGAGCTACACCGATCGAATGCCTCGATGGTCACTCCTGCTAGCTGGGTAAAGTCGCCGACTTACTTACGAGGCGGAGTTCAGCTTGCCAAAGTTCGCAATAGGCGGCCAACGAGCGCTGTTTCAAACAGATGGTCCACCGTCGTCCGGCCACGTACCGTCACCATGACGGTTCGAATGCGGGGCGGCGCACTATTTGTCGCAGAATAATCCAGCAAACACAGGCATTTATGTAGGGTGCTGGCGGAGAGAAAGGGAAACTCCGCTCGTGGCCAACAACACAGCAAAATCAGCTACTTAAAGCCGCTCGCGTTCACCTCGCTGTATCATCTCACTGTAACACCCACAAGGCTTTCATCGAGCGACGGAAGAAGCACGGTCCGGCAGTAGTGCCACCACTGGCGAAGCATCGACAGTCGGCGACCTGATCGCGACCCGCCCACTACAGCTTCCATCTGGGAAGTACGTCGCTTGGGACCGTTGGTGCCAGCCTCACTACTGCTCCCACAGGCAAGGTTCCGCTCCAGAGGCCGCCATACCCGCCGCCGCCAGGGCGGCATGATCGCCTTCGTCGCGGTCGAACCATTCTCCAAACCAACAGCCGAGGCCCGATGAAAAACCTGACCGCAGGTCCCGACACTTTCCCCCCCGCGCGACCTGAACCACTCCCGCCCGCTCGACTTCAACTTGTGGGCCGAGGGCGGGGCCATCACAGACCTCAGCAAATGGGTTCTGGAGCAGTCGTTCGCCGGTGCTGCCCGCAAGGGCACGGAGAGGCAGCTTCGGGTGATCCTAGCAAACCTCTACGCTGCCTGGGCGGAGGACCCTGGGTTGTCCGTCGCGTTGTCGTTGACCAACTCCGCGTACAAGGCGAAGAGCCGCTACAACTCCACCAAACTCTCGAACCAGGTCATCGACGTCGTGGGTCAGCTGTCGGATGAGGGCTACCTCCACGGCGCGCTGGGCTTCAACGACCGCAGGCTCCACACCGGACGCACGACCCGCATCTGGCCCTCGCAGCAACTTGTGGGGCTATTCGAGCAAGCTCAAGCCAGAAGGCCGCGCCTCACGGTTGCGCCGGGCACGGAGTTGATCATTTTGAAGGATGCAGCGGGGCGGCCCGTAGAGTACGCCGACACCGCCGACACGGTCTCGATGCGCTCAGACCTGCGGGCCTACAACGATCTGCTGGCTAGGACCTTTATCGACATCCCCGAGCGGGACCAGCCGTTTCTCTCTCTTCCTAGGGGTGGAACGTTGGAGATCAGCCAGAGCAACAAGGTGGTCCGCCGAGTGTTCAATCGAGGGTCCTGGGAGAAGGGCGGGCGGTTCTACGGTGGCTGGTGGCAGAGTTGCCCGAAGGATTGGCGACGGCGCATCTTCATCAACAACCAGCCGACCATCGAGGACGACTACTCTGGCCTTCACATCGTGATGCTCTACGCCCGACAGGGTATCGACTACTGGGCCAGTGTTGGCCTGGATGCTGACCCCTACCACGTCGTCGGCATCAAGGGCTTCGAGGGCGACAGCCGCGCCTCGCGAGCTTACGCGAAGTCGCTTCTCTTGATGGCGATCAACGCCGGTTCTGACAAGTCTGCGTTCCAGGCGTTCCGTTCCGACATGCGCAGCCGCCAAGACTATCGAGGCGCGAAGATAACTGACGCCCAACTCTCCGCGCTCCTCGACGCGCTGAAGGAAAAGCACAAGCCGATCTCCGAGTTCATCGGCGCTGGAGCTGGCATCGACCTCATGAACCAGGACGCCAAGATCACGGCAGAGGTGATCCGGCGCTTCGTTGATGCGAGGAGACCGATCCTGACCATTCACGACAGCTACATCGTCATGTTCGGGGATGACCAACGCCTGCGGGCTGTGCTCAAAGCAGCCTTCGAGAAGGTGACGGGGATACCGACGGTGCATCTGAAGCGGACTGGCATCGGCTTCAGTGATGTTGCTCAGGGTCATGACGCAGACGGGCTGGGGTCACTGACCCACCAGCACCGCACTGACGGCTACCTCGAAAGGCTGTCGGACTTCCACTCCTCGTAGGTTTGCTTGGGAGGTGTGTGATCCGAGAGTGGGAAGGTCGGGTGTGATGGAAGTCCCACAGCCGAGCCAGTCGACGGCTGGTGACCTACTCGTCGTCCATTACTAGTAACTTTCTACCCGACCTGCCGCAGGATGCTGTCGTCGCCTACCTCGACATACTCGTCGAAGCTGGGAACGGGAGCTTCTGGCTTCGGTTCGTCCCCCTCGAAGAAGCCCTCAAGGCGCGTTTCCTCGTCCTCTTGTAGGAGGTGCGCGAAGTACAACTCCTCGATCTTGGCGACCTGCGCCTTCGTCAACTCGGAGAGTGGAGGCTCAGCATCGAGTGCAAGCTGCTGGCGGTGTGCGGCAAATCGTTCGTCTACCTCGGCAGCCGCCCTACGGACCTTCACCAGCGCCTCGCCGGGGTCCTTGGTGCGAAGCGAGAACGTCTCCTCCGTTTTCGGGTACGTCGCGGCTATGTCCACTGGGATCGACGCACGGTGGTAGTAGGTCGTTCCTCGAAGAAGGAGGCGAGGGTGCTTCGGCATGTCGTTCATGGCCCCACTGTAACAGTCTGGTGGAACGGCGTGAAGCTGATGTGCCTGATTTTGCTGGAGTTCTTGAGTTTACTGGCCTCAAGAAGCTGCTGGCGGAGAGAAAGGGATTCGAACCCTTGAGACGGTTCCCCGCCTACACACTTTCCAGGCGTGCGCCTTCGACCACTCGGCCATCTCTCCGCATGCAGCGGGCCGGGCGGGCCCGGGGTCTGCGTGTCCGGCGGCCTGAGCCGGCCGGAGCGGGCGCAATATACTCATCGACGTCGTGACCGCAAGGCACTTAACGCGCCGATGACGGGGATTGCACCGAGGGGGCGGCAAACTAGTCTTGTCCCGCGCGCGGACCGCGTGGCAAAAGGATGCGCAGCAGTCGGTGGGCACTGGGACCCCATCGGCGCATCCGGACGCGGCAGACCTCGATGCGGCTCTTTCTCAGGCTTTTGGGCACCTGGCTCCTTGGTGTGGCGCTGATCCTCCTGATCATCGACGGCACGCGCTCGCTGGGCGCCAACCAGTTGCTGTTTACCTCGCTGGCCGAGAACTGGACCTGGCTCAATGCCCAGAGCCTCGCCGCGGTACGCGAGTTCCTCGCCGGCCGATTCTTCGGCATGGTGCTCGAGCCGGTCTCGGAGGCGATCCTCGCCATGCCGGGCTGGGCGGTGCTGGCGGTGCCCGGCGCGCTGCTCGCCTGGGCCGGCCGGTCGCGCAAGACCCGGCTGTTCGTCCGCCACGACCAGATCTGATGGGGCCGACCTTGACCACCCTGCACGAACGCGACGGCTTTACCCGCTTTGTTTCGACGCTGCCTGCGGTGACGTTGCACGAACAGTGGGAAGCGCTGGTCGCCAAGGTCGGCGGCAAGGTGTTCTGCCTCGTCGGCGACAGCTCGGGCGACATCGTGTTCAAGGTCGGCGAGATCGCTTTCGACGGGCTGACCGAACTGGACGGCATCGAGCAGGCCGCCTACTTCGCCAAACGCCAATGGGTGCGGGTTTCGCCCGGGGCGCTCGAACCGGAGCTCGCCGAGGGCTACATCCGCGAGGCGCACCGGCTGATCGCCGACAAGCTGACCCGCAAGCTCAGGGCTGAGCTCGGCCTCTGAGCAGCACGTTGACGAAGTCGTTCAGGCCTTCTTAACTATCCGGCGACAAGCCAGGAGGGGGCGAGGATGGTTGCGGGTTTGCTTTATGTCGTCGGGCTGATTGCGGTGCTGGCGACGATCGTGGTTGCCGGGTTCGGGGCACCGGGTCTGATCCAGATGGTCAACGCTTCGCTCGATACGCCGGGTTCAGACCTCCTGGCCACGCTCATCGATGTGGCGCGGCTGATGCAGTGGGCGGTGCTGCCGTTTGCCGGCGGGCTGGTGCTGATGGGGCTCGGCCGCATCGTCATGCTGCTTGGCGCCATCAACCGGGCGCTGCGCGGCAACGCCTGAAACAAAGCGGGCGGCCCAGAGGCCGCCCGAAACGTCTTGTCTTGTCGCTATGGCCGGATCAGGCGCGTGGCTGCGGCACGATGCGCAGGTACGGCTTGAGGGTCTTCCAGCCTTCGGGATATTTCTCACGCGCCGCCTCGTCGGAGACGGCGGGAACGATGATCACGTCTTCGCCCGACTTCCAGTTCACCGGCGTTGCCACCTGGTGCTTGGCAGTGAGCTGCAGGCTGTCGATGACGCGCAGAATCTCATCGAAGTTGCGGCCGGTGGAGGCCGGATACTCGATCTTGAGCTTCACCTTCTTGTCCGGCCCGATAACGAACACCGACCGCACGGTCAGCGAGTTGTCGGCGTTCGGGTGGATCATGTCGTACTTGCGCGCGACTTCGCCATCGACGTCGGAGATCAGCGGGAAATTCAGCGTCGCGCCCTGCGTCTCGGCGATATCGGCGGCCCAGCCGGCATGGTTCTCGAGCTTGTCGACCGAGAGGCCCAGCACCTTGACGCCGCGCTTGTCGAACTCGGGCTTCAGCTTGGCGGTATAGCCGAGCTCGGTGGTGCAAACCGGAGTGAAATTCTTCGGGTGCGAGAACAGCACGGCCCAGCCGCCGTCGATGTAATCGTGGAAGCGGATGCGACCTTCGGTGGTCTCCGCCTCGAAATCGGGGGCGGTATCGCCGATGAGAATTGCCATGATGAACTCCTTGATGCGGGTCGTTGCCACTTCGGGCCAATGCCGCGCGCAAATATCGAACGAGGGCCAGTCGATTGCGACCGCGCCGCATGAAATCTTTTTGTGTTTTGCCGTCAAGCGGCAACAACCGCTTCCGTAACGGTGCGGTCCACAGCAAAATCAGTGTGATAGGTCGGTTCTGGCCTGCAGCACCGTTGCAGACGATGAAGCTCGGGGATCAGATCAGACCGCTGGCGAAGCCGCGCTCGAGGGCGACGGCGATGGCCATTGGCGGGGTCAGCGCCAAAGCCAGGGCAAGCGGCTGGCTGAGCCGCGCCACCCGGCCGATCAGAAACACCACGACGATGAAAAGCAGCGAGGCGGCGATGGTCGCCGAACCCTGCTGCAGTGGCGGCAGCCAGCTGAACATGATCGTGCCTCCCGAAACCCGCTGACGGGCATCGGGGCCAGCCTGCGCGCCCAGAGCTTGCCCGGGGGTTGTTTGGTTCGGTCGGGGTTAAATCGAGTTTGAAGCAGTTCAATGCGGCTTGTGCCGTCGCCGGTGCCGCACTTCCCCCTCTCCCCCGCGGACGCTCTCGCGTCCGCCAGGAGGGGCGAGGGGACGCGAGACCAGGGGCGGTGCGCGAGCCCCGCGGAAGCGAACTCGGCTAGATGCCGCCCGCTGCCGCGCCGGCAGCCGGTGCTGCTGCAGCGGCAGCTGGCGAGCCCTTGGGCGCGCCATTGGTCCAGGTGACGTCGAGCCCGGTGAGCGGCACGACAGAAAGCGACATCTTGCCCGAGCCCTGCTGCAGCTCGCGCGAGTGGGCGAGATAGACCAGCGAGTTGTTCTCGGCGTCGTAGATGCGCGAGACGCGCAGGCTCTTCCAGATCAGCGAGCGCGACTGCTGGAAGATCTCTTCGCCGCCCTTGTTGGTGTTGATATTGCCGATGGTGACCGGACCGGCCGCGGCGCAATCGACCGCCGAATAGGACGGATCCTCGAACCAGTTGCCCTGCTGCAACCGGTCGATCAGCGAGCGGTTGAAATAGGCGACGTGGCAGACCACGCCTTTCACCTCAGGATCGGCCACGGCTTCGACGTTGATATCGTTGCCGGTCCAGTCGACCCCGACACGCCCCACATCGGTGCCGTTATTGTTGCCGCACGCGGCGAGCGCGCCGGTGAGAACGAGGGCGAAGCCGAGGGAGGCGAGGCGCTTGAGCATGCTTGGGGTCCAGGGGTTCGGGTTGCGGACGGCCGTGATGTGGGGACCGTGCCGCGCCCACGCAACGGCAGGGGCCGCAATTGTTGTCCCCCCTGGCCGCTCAGGAGTGTCCGTGCTTGGCCGCGGGGCCGTGCGGATGGTCGATATGGCCGAGGTCGCGGCCGGGATCGATCCGATCGCGCACCAGCTGCTTGATCTGCTTGGCATCGGGGAAGCCGCCATCGCGCTTGCGCTCCCAGATCAGGACGCCATCGAGATGGATCTCGAAAATGCCGCCAGTCCCGGGGACCAGCGACACCTCGCCCATTTCGAGGCCGAAGGTGGAGAGCACCTCCTGTCCCATCCAGGCGGCACGCAGCAGCCAGTTGCACTGGGTGCAGTAGGTGATGGCAAGCTTGGGTTTGCCGGTCATATCTGCGGATCCGCCCAGGAGGAGAACACGTTGGTGGGCAACACCAGCACGTCGTCCTGTTCGTCTTCGCGGCTCTTCAGCGCCACCAGTTGCGCCGTCGTGGTGTTGACGCGCTGCGCCAGCAACCGGGCGATCTGCAACAGCCAGGAAGGGTGCGCCTCGAGCACAACCAGCGCGTCGTTGATGACGTAGAGCTGCACGTCGGTCACCGCCCGCACGGTCGCCGAATGCGGGCGCTCGAGCAGCACGCTCATCTCGCCGAAGATGGCGCCGGGCTGCTTGATGGTGGAGACGAACTTGCCGTCGCGCAGCACTTCGACCTCGCCATCCTTCAGCACCATGAAGCTGCCGCCGGCCTGCCGGCCCTGCACGATCAGCTCCGTGCCGGCGGGGAAGAAATCGAACTTCAGCCAGCTTTCCGTTTCTTCAGCCGCCACTGGAGCAACTCCCGTTATTCGAGCAGTGCGAAAATCTTGTCGAACATGTCCTGGTCCTCGCGGACCTTGGCCTGCCGGCGCATGTCGACCAGCAGCGCCGTGGTCTTGTGCAGCCGAGCCGCCAGCAACCTGGCGATATGCCGGGCGGCGGCCGGATGCGCATCGAGGAAAGCGTCGGCGTCTTCGGCCACATGCACCTCGGCGCCGGTGCGCGTCCGGACCGTCGCCGAATGCGGCAGATCGAGCAGGGCGGACATATCGCCGATCACCGAGCCGGGGTCGCCGATGGCGGCGACGGTGCTGCCGTCACGCACCACCTCGAGCTCGCCGGACTTGAGGATATAGAGCTTGCCGGTCCGCGCCCCTTCGCTCACCAGCACGGCCCGTGGTCCCAACACGCTCAGCGGCAGCGTCGCCGCTGCCTCGAGGATCTGCTCCATCAACCCAACCCACCCGAAGACACCGGCCCGATGGTAGCCGAGCTTTGTGAGGATGCGAAGTCATTCGGCAAGGGTCGTCGATTTTGCTGGCGGCAGTTCCCATGCACGGCGTAATGAGGCGCTCGCGCCGGCCACCGCCGGTTGCGAGCCCGAAAAACCTCCCGTCCCCGGCCACCTGCCGGGCCCGACCTCAGGAGAGACGACGATGACGACTTCCGTGCTCGGCCGCCCGGCCGAGATTCCGCTCGATCCGGCCAGCGCCGTGCTCGACCGGGTGCCGAACCCGCACCCCGACATCGACTACCTGATCCGCTTTACGGTGCCGGAATTCACCGCGCTGTGCCCGATCACCGGGCAGCCGGATTTCGCCCACCTGGTCATCGACTATGTCGCCGACCAGTGGATGATCGAGAGCAAATCGTTGAAGCTGTTCATGTTCTCGTATCGCAACCATGGCGCCTTCCATGAGGCGACGACGGTGGAGATCGGCAAGCGCCTCGTTGAAGCCCTCGCTCCGCGCTGGCTCAGGATCGGTGGCTACTGGTATCCGCGTGGCGGCATCCCGATCGACGTGTTCTGGCAGACCGGCACGGCGCCGGCCACGCTGTGGCTCCCCGAACAGGGCGTCCCGGGCTATCGCGGACGCGGCTAACACACGCCTTTGCAGCGCTTGAGCGGCCGGTTGGCGTTCCACTATGGTCGCCCAAGGCAAGCGGGGAGTCGGAACAGGTGAGTCGTGACGAGAGCAGCGGGCAGCGGCCCCGCTACCAGCTGCTCGATCTCTTACGTGGCGTGGCGATCATCGCCATGGTGGTCTTCCACATCGCCTGGGACCTCTATTACTTCGGGTACTCCGACGTCGACGTCACCACGGTGCCGGGCTGGGTGATCTTCCAGAAGTCGATCGTCTCCAGCTTCCTCCTCCTGGTCGGCGCGGGGCTGGTGCTGGCGCATGGCAAGGCCATCCGCTGGCAGAAATTCTGGCGCCGCTTCGGTATCCTCGTGGGCTGCGCCCTGCTGGTAACCGCCGGCACCTACTGGATGTTCCCCGACTACTTCGTGTTCTTCGGCGTGCTGCATGCCATTGCGTTGTTCTCGCTCATGGCCCTCGCCTTCCTCAGGCTGCCGCCCTGGCTGGTGGCGGCCATCGGGGCCGCGGTGATCGCGGCGAATTTCCTCTACACCGATCCGGTGTTTTCGAGCCGCGAGCTCGGCTGGATCGGCTTCTGGCCGAGCTCGCCGCCGACCAGCGACGTGGTGCCGATCTTCCCGTGGTTCGGCGTGGTGCTGCTGGGGATCGCGGCGATGCGGCTGATCCTTGCCTCACCGCTGGCGGAGGATCTGGCACAGTTCCACAGCAAGGAGCCGCTGGCGCGCGGGCTGGCATGGATGGGCCGCTGGAGCTTGCCGATCTACGTCCTCCATCAGCCGCTGATCATCGGGGTGCTGTGGGGCCTGACGCAGCTCTCGGCGCCGGTGCTGGCGCCGCCGGTGCTGAGCCTCAGCCAGGATTTCGTCAAAAGCTGCACCAGCGCCTGCCTCGGCACCGGATCCGACCTCGCGCGCTGTGACCGCTATTGCGGCTGCGCGGTCGAGCAGGTGGAGACCGGGAACCTCTGGGAAGCGGTGGCCGCGACCGAGCCGACGCTGGAGCAGAACACGCAGCTCAGGGCCGTGGCCCAGCTGTGTACGGCGATGGCGGACAGTCCCGATGCAGGTGCAGAGCCGACCCCCACCCCTGCCCCCTCCCCCTAAACATGGGGAGGGAGACCCCCACACGGATATCGAGACTGACGTCTCCCTCCCCCTGTTTAGGGGGAGGGGACAGGGGCGGGGGTCCGCGGCCACCGGGTGATGTTCAGCCCTGTTCCTTATGCCCACCAAACCCGAGCCGCATGGCGGAGAGCATCTTTTCGGCGAAGTTGTGCTCCTGGCGCGAGCGGAAGCGGGTGAAGAGCGCTGCGGTCAGCACTTCGGCCGGCACCGCCTCCTCGATCGCTGCCTCGACGGTCCAGCGGCCCTCGCCGGAATCGGCGACATGGCCGGAGAAGGCTTCGAGCTTGGGATCCTTGGCGAGCGCGATGGCCGAGAGGTCGAGCAGCCAGGAGGTCACCACCGAGCCGCGCCGCCACACTTCGGCGATGTCGGCGACGTTGAGCTCGAAGCGCTCGCCCGGCGGCAGCACTTCGGCATTCTTGCTCTCGAGGATATTGAAGCCCTCGGCATAGGCCTGCATCATCCCGTACTCGATGCCGTTATGGACCATCTTGACGAAATGCCCGGCCCCCGCCGGTCCGGCATGGATGTAGCCCTCAGCGGCGCGCGGATCGAGGCCACTCCGGCCGGGTGTCTCCTCGATCTCGCCCTTGCCCGGCGCCAGTGCGGCAAAGATCGGATCGAGATGGTCGACCGCCGCTTTCTCGCCGCCGATCATCAGGCAATAGCCGCGATCAAGCCCCCAGACACCGCCGGAAGTGCCGACATCGACATAGCGGATGCCGGTTTTCATGAGTTCGGCGGCGCGGCGGATATCGTCCTTGTAATAGGAATTGCCGCCGTCGATCAGGATGTCGCCGGGCGCCACGCAGGAGCTCAGATGGGCGATGGTGCCCTCGGTGATCTTGCCGGCCGGCAGCATCACCCAGATGGCGCGCGGGCTTTCGGTCAGCGAGGCGACCAGCGCCTCCAGTGTCTCGGCCGGCCGGGCGCCATCGGCGCCAAGCGCGGCGCGGGCGTTCGCGTCGATATCGTAGACGGCGACATCATGGCCGGCGCGCATCAGCCGTTTGGCGATATTGCCCCCCATGCGACCTAACCCGACAATACCGATCTGCATGATGCACACTCCACTGTAGCGACTGACGCGGAGGGTGTTATACGCGACATCGAGATCACGGGGGCAGCCCGTGTGAGGAGGAACGACTATGCGGGTAGTGATTACCGGGGGCGCCGGGAACCTGGGCAGCAAGCTCCGGGAGCACCTGGAAACGGCCGACTGGGTGGAGGAGATCGTCGCCATCGACGTCGCGCCATTTACCGCGGGCAAGAAGACCCGGGTGGTGGTCGCCGACCTCGCCGACCCCTATGACGAGCGCTGGCGCAAGGAAGCGCAGGCGGCCGACGGGATCGTGCATTATGCCTCGGCCAATCCG
>JAEUMC010000827.1 GCA_016793415.1 Devosia sp.
GACCGCATCCTCGCCGGCGCCTATACCTTTGCCGACGAAGTCGCGGCCAAGCCGGCGGCAGGCCGCGACAGTTAAGTCTCGGCCCGCCGCCCGCATCACTGCAGCTGACGGTGGCTGGCGCCCGGGTGGTCGGGACGGAGGATCGGGCTCTCGGTGCCGACCAGCCGCTCGCGCAGGCTGTCGCCTTCGTAATCGGAGGCGGCAACGCCACGGGCCCGCAGCACCGGCATCACCTGCTCGACGAAATCGAATGTCGAGGTCGGCTGGATCAGCGGCGTGAACAGGAACCCGTCGAGGTCGGCGCCTTCCGCCATCTCGCACATGATGTCGGCGATCTCAGCCGGCGTGCCGACGAACGGGTTGGTGCGCACGCCATGGGCATGCCAGTCCTTCAGTACGTCGCCGACGGTCTTGTCGCCGAAGCGGGCGACCTGGGTCTGCGACAGCTCGGTGTGGAGCGCGCTCATCTTGGTTGCCGGATCGAACGACGAGAGGTCGAGCCCGGTGAACCAGGCGTAGGAGGCAACCGCCACGTCCGGGGTCTGGGCGTCGAGGATCGCCTGGTGCTTGGCGCGGGCTTCCTCGATGGTCGGAGCGACGACACAGGAGAAGGCGCTCATCAGCTTGATCGAGTTGGGGTCGCGGCCATTGGCGACCGCCTCGTCGCGGATGGCTTTGACCTGCCCGGCCAGCTTTTCGATCGAGCCGCCACCGAGGAAAATGCATTCGCCGTGCTTGCCACCGAACTGCTTGCCGCGATCGGACGAGCCGGCCTGGAACAGCACCGGGGTGCCCTGCGGCGAGTAGGCGGTATTGCCAAAACCGTGCGAGCGGAAATACGGGCCGTCGTGGGCGATGCGGTGCACCTTGGCCGGGTCGGCGTAGCGCCCCTGCTTGTTGCGCTCGAGCGCATCGCGCTCCCAGGCGCCTTCGAACAGCTTGTAGACGAGGCTCATGAAATCGTCGGCCATGTTGTAGCGCTCGTCATGCGCCACCATCGGCACGCCGAAGGCGGCAACGGCAGTCTCGGCGGTGCCGGTGGTGACGACGTTCCAGCCGATGCGGCCGTTCGACAGGTGGTCGAGGGTCTGCATGCGGCGGGCGAAGGCATAGGGCTGCTCGAGCAAAGTCGAGCCGGTCATGACGATCCCCAGCTTTTCGGTGGCGCCGATCAGCGCCGCGCCGACTATGGCGGGGTCGAGCCGCGGCAGATCGAGGCCTTCGGTAGTGCTGATGTCGGGGCGCTTGCCCTTGACGTCGGCCCAGCCCCAGGCATCGGCGAGGAACAGGAAATCGAGCTTCGCGTCCTCGCAGATGCGGGCGATCTTCACCCAGTAATCGAGCCGATCGAAATTGTGCCGCTCGCTGTCGGGGTGCCGCCAGGTGGACGTGCCGGAGTCGTTGGTCTGGGCGTTTTCAAACAGCCCAAAGCGTAGCTTCTTCATCGCAATGTCTTTCGTCAGAGTTGGGTCCGGGATCGGGCGCCTCAGCGCCCGACGACGTCCTCGTCGCTCCACCACAGGATGCGTTTGCGGAGCAGGGCCAGCAGCGAAACCAGCAGCACGCCGAGCAGGCAGAGCAGGGCGATACTCGCCCAGGTCACGGGCAGGTTGGCCTGGGCGGCGGCGATGGTCACCAGCGAGCCCAGCCCTGCCTGCTGGCCGGCGGCCACGAACTCGGCCACCGCAGCGCCGACCACCGCCAGTGGCATGGCGATCCGAAGGCCGGCGAAGACGAAGGGCATGCAGCCGGGCAGCCGGAGATCGCGGAAGATCTCCCAGCGGCTGGC
>JAEUMC010000828.1 GCA_016793415.1 Devosia sp.
AATCGCGACCCGAGCCTGGTGCGTTCGGTGCTGATCAACAAGCCGGCTCCGGCCTTCGCGCTGCCTGCGGTGGCCGGAACCGGGGTCGAGGGGTTCGACACCGCCTCGCTCAAGGGCGAGGTGACGGTGGTGAACGTGTTCGCCAGCTGGTGCATTCCGTGCCGCGAGGAGCATCCGCTGCTCGAGCGGCTGAAAGCCGAGACCGGGGTGCGCATTTTCGGCATCAACCAGAAGGATGCGCCGGAGAACGCCGTGGCCTTCCTCACCGAACTGGGCAATCCGTACCAGCGGATCGGCGGCGACAGCGACAACCGGGTGTCGATCGACTGGGGCGTCTATGGCGTGCCGGAGACCTTCGTCGTCAATGCCGAGGGGGTGATCACCTTCAAGCATGTCGGGCCGATCTCGCCGGACTCGCTGGAAAAGGAAGTGATCCCGGCCATCGAAAAGGCCCGGGGCGGCTAAGGACGGGAACTTCCGCCGACCGACGCACATTCTCCCTCGTACCGCCTCAAGCGGCATGAGGAGAGACATTATGCAAACCAGTGCCAGCCTGCGTTTTGTCGAACAGGGCATGCGCGTGTTCGATCGCGAGCATCATGAGATCGGCAAGGTCGAATGGGTGCAGTTCGGCGACGACGATCCCGAGACGCCGGAGGTCGAAGCCAGCGGGCCGTCAGGCCGACGCGATGACGATACGCTGATCGATGTGATCGTCCGCGCCTTTACCGCCGACAATGTGCCGGAGGAAGTGCGCGACCGCCTGGTGCACCAGGGGTTCGTACGGATCGACGCCGACGGGCTGTTCGCCGCCGATCGCTACGTGATGCCGGAGCAGATCGACTCGGTGTCGAGCGAAGGCATGACGCTGAATGTCAGCAAGGACGAGCTGCTCAAGCACTAGCTGCTGCAACGCAAGGCTGACAAGCCGGTGGCTGTGGGGCAGCCCGCACCGGCGCTTTAGAGGTGAAAGATCACGGCAGCGGGTCCATCGGGGGGATGACCTCGATGGGCTCCTTCGGATCGGCGGCATATTTGGTGAGCAGCGGCAGCTGCATCATCGAGAAGACGATGGTGATCGGCATTACCGCCCAGAGCTTGAAGCCGGCGTAGAACTTGTCGGCCGCATCAGGGTCGGAAAAGAACAGGCCCGAGCCGCGCCAGGCGAACTCGTTGAGGATCGCCAGGAGGAAGAAGAACAACCCCCAGCGCATGGTCATCACCTGCCAGCCCTTGGGCTGCAGGTGGTAGACCTCGCCGAACACATATTTCAGCAGCGACTGGCCGAACAGCAGCCCGCCGAGCAGGGTGGCGCCGAACAGCGAGTTGACGATTGTCGGCTTGATCTTGATGAACAGCGAATCCTGCAGCAGCAGGGTGAGCGTGCCGAAGATCAGCACCACGATCAGCGTCACCAGCGGCATCACCGCGACGCGCTTGAACACCAGCCAGGAAATGCCGAGCGAGATCACCATGGCGACCATGAAGGGCGCAGTGGCGAAGATGATCGGGCTCGCGAACATCGAGCGCAGCATCGGGCTGGCGTCGAGCCAGCTCTCGCCGAAGGTGGTGCAGAGGAAGAACACCAGCAGCGGGCCGAGCTCGAGCCCGATGCGGATCAGCTGCGGCCTGAGCTCCGCCCAGTTCACCTCGGCTTCTTTAGTCTCTTCGGTCATTCTGCGGTCCTTGCGATCGCGGCGGCGAAATCGCGCGCGGCGAACGGCTCGAGATTGTCGACGCCCTCGCCGACACCGATGAAGTGTACGGGCAGGGCGAATTTGCGGGCAATGGCGACGAGGATGCCGCCGCGCGCCGTGCCATCGAGCTTGGTCATCACCAGCCCGGTGACGCCGGCACGTTTGCCGAAGATTTCGACCTGATTAAGGGCGTTCTGGCCGGTGGTAGCGTCGAGCGTGAGCAGCGTCGCGTGCGGCGCCGAGGGATCGACCTTCTTGATGACGCGGATGATCTTTTCGAGCTCGCTCATCAGCTCGTCGCGGTTCTGCAGCCGGCCGGCGGTGTCGATGATCAGGATGTCGGCGCCCTCGGCCCTGGCCCGCTCCACCGCTTCGTAGGCGAGGCCCGAGGCATCGGAGCCGGCGGGTTTCTTGACTACCGGGGCGCCGGTGCGGTCGCCCCAGACCTGCAGCTGTTCGATGGCGGCGGCGCGGAATGTATCGCCGGCGGCAAGCATCACCTGCTTGCCCTCGGCCCGGTAGAGGCTCGCGAGCTTGCCGATGGTGGTGGTCTTGCCGGTGCCGTTCACCCCGACCATCAGGATGACATAGGGCTTTGTGCCGGCATCGATGCGCAGCGGCTGGG
>JAEUMC010000856.1 GCA_016793415.1 Devosia sp.
AACGAACTCGGGCACCGTATCGGCGCCGCGCGCCGTCTGCTTGGCCATGGCGGCAATCACCGTCATCTGGTTCTTCGATCGGTGCGCCAGCTCGCGCATCAGGAAGCGCACCTCGGTCTCGGCGGCCTGGCGGCGGCGCGACGCATCGCCGAGCGCGCTCGACACCGTCTCGATCTCCTCGATGGGGAAATGCCGCGCCTCGACCGGCTGCCCGGCGCCCAGCCGCTTGGCATCCGCCTCGAGACCATGCACCGAACGGCCGATCTGCAGGCTGACGCCATAGACCACCAGCACCACCAGCGCCGCCAGCAAGACACCGCCGGCAAGCAGCGACCAGAACGCATCGGCCAGCGGTTTTGCCACCACGGCCCGATCGGCCCAGGCCACCAGTGTCCAGCCGGTGAGTGTCGAGCGCTGCGCGACGACGAGATAGTCCTTCCCCTCGGAGACGAGGCTGCGCCAGCCCGCCGTCGAGCCGAGTTCGTCGATCGGCGCAAGGTTGAAGGCGTCACCGGTATTGCCGCCCTGGGCCGCAGCAGCGATGAGCACTCCCTTGCGATCGACCAGCGCCACGTGCCAGCCTTCGGGCATACGGCTCGCCAGGAGGGTATTGGACAGCTGGCTGGCGCCGCGGCTGAATCCGAGGATCAGCGGCTGCTGATTGGCCGGAAAGATCGGCTGCAGGATGTTGACCACCCATTGCTGCGAAACCCGACCGAATACCGCGTCCGAGATCGCCACATCGCGACTGTCGAACGCCCGCTGCGCCGTCTCGACATCGCCGATCGGGTTGACCCGCTGCTCCGATATCGGAACCCGGGTGGAGAGGTCCGAGGTCATGTCCGGGTGGACGAGGTAGACGTAGGAGGCGGTGTTCTCGAGCGCCACGCTGACGCGGGCATGAAACTCGGGGTAGTCGGCGGGGTCGAGCGGCGGGGTGGTGGCGAGGACACGCAGCGTGGTGATGTTGGCGTTGATTTCGCGATCCACTGCCTGGACGATCGAGCGGGCATTGCCGGTGATCAGCGTCTCGACGACACGCTCCTGCGCCTCGTTGTTGCGCTGCAGCAGGATGGCGGAAAACACGAAGGCCGGAACCAGCGCCACCAGCGCCAGGACGAACAGATAAACCGCGATCGGCCGGGCGGTCGGGCCGCGGCGACGTGCAATGGCACTGCTCTCAGCCGGGCCTGGCCCGTCAGCCATAACGCACCCCGGCAAAAATCAACCCGAACCCCTGCTGTCTCCGAGCACGAGAACGCCCCGCTGGCTATTTGGTTCCAGCGACCGGCAAAAGGCTAGGCTATTACGCGTTGCGGTTTGAACATGCCGGCTTCGACCCGACCCAGCGCCACGGCGACGCCGGCGCTGCTGGCCCAGGCGCTGTCGAGCGCGATGGGTGCCGAGGCCCCGCCGAGCAGCACCGGATTGCCGTGCCGGACAGCGCTCACCTGGTCCGGCGTCAGCCGGATCTCCGGCAGCAGCGACAGCCCCGCCGACACCGGCAGCAGCAATGCATCGCGATCGGTTGCCGCCTCCAGCGCCTCGAGCGTCACCGCCCGCGCCTCGCTGAACGGGCCGACGGCGGCGCGGCGCAGTTCGACCACATGGCCGCGCGTGCCGAGCTGCCGCGCCAGGTCGCGCGCCAGCGCCCTTACATAGGTGCCCTTCTCGCAGGTCATTTCCAGCCGGCTGATTTCGCCCAGATGTTCGACGAGCTTGAGCGCCTCGACATAGACGGGCCGCGCCTTGAGTTCGACCGTTTCGCCGGCCCGCGCCAGGTCATAGGCCCGCTCGCCATCGACCTTGATGGCCGAGAAAGCCGGCGGAGTCTGCATGATCTCGCCGGTAAACCCCGGCAGCGCAGCCACAATGTCGGTTTCGCTCGGCCGTACCGCGGAGCGGGCGCTGACCTCGCCCTCGGCGTCGTCGGTGGTGGTTTCCTCGCCCCACTTGATGGCGAAGCGATAGACCTTGGTGCCGTCCTGCACCGCCGGTACGGTCTTGGTGGCTTCGCCCAGCGCGATCGGCAGGATGCCGGTCGCCAACGGGTCCAGCGTTCCGGCATGGCCGGCCTTCTTGGCACCGAACAGCCAGCGGAGCTTGCCCACCGCCTGGGTGGAGGTCATGTCGTAGGGTTTGTCGAGAACCAACCAACCGGAGACGTCGCGCTTGTGGCGCTTCTCAGTGGTCAATCTTCGTCCTCATCCTTATGGATGTCGCGCTGCACGCGATCGGAGCGCAGCAGCGCATCGATCTTGCCGAACTCGTCGAAGGTGTTGTCGACGTAAAAGCGCAGATCGGGCGCGAACTTCAGGTC
>JAEUMC010000878.1 GCA_016793415.1 Devosia sp.
GGCCTCGTCGATGGAGCCCGAGGGCGCCCCGCCGACGCCGATGGCGCCGATGGTTTCCTCGCCCGACTTCACCGGCACGCCGCCGGCGAGCACCAGAAAACCCTCGAGGGTGGTCAGTTCTGCGGCCGACGGGTTCTTGGCGATGTTCTCGACCATCACGGCCGTTGGCGTGCGGGTCGAGGCCGAGGTGTAGGCCTTGCGGGTGGCGGAATCGAGGGTATGCGGGCCGGCAGCGTCGGCACGCAGCAGCGCACGCAGGTTCCCCGCGCGGTCGACCACGGCGACCGAGACGTTGTACTTGTCGGCTGCACAAGCTTCGACTGCCGATTGGGCGAGCTTGGTGGCGACGTCGAGCGGCATGTTTTTCTCGGTGAGCGTCGCGGCATTGGCGACACCGGTGAGCGCGAGGACGGTGGCGAGGGCGAGGGAGAGCTTCTGCATGGGATACTCCGGGGTGTTGGGAGGCGCATGGCGCCGTTGACCCCCGAACTCTGTCGCCTTCCGGCTCTCAGTAGTATCGGTGAGCCGCCCGAGCTGGGTCGGTAGCTCTACCGACGGGCAGCCGCCGCGACGAGGCGCACGAACTCGGCGACCGAGCTGGTGCCGAGTTTTCCGGCGATGTGGGCGCGATGGGTATCGATGGTGCGCGGGGAGATGGCCAGCGTCTCGGCGATCTCCTTGGTGGCCCAGCCGCGGCTCACCATGTCGAGCACCTCGCGTTCGCGATCGGTGAGCGTCGCCAGCAACTGCCGGGCCTCATCGTCCTCCTGTTGGGTATCCAGCCGGGCCAGCGCCGCCTGCACCGCCTCCACCAGCACCTGCTCGTCGATCGGCTTGGTCAGGAAGTCGACGGCGCCCGCCTTGAAGGCGCGCCGGCAGGCATGGATATCGCCGTGCCCGGTGATGACGATGAAGGGCCAATCGATGCCGCGTTCGGCGAGCCGCTCCTGCAGTTGCAGGCCCGAGACGGCCGGCATGCGGAGGTCGACCATCAGGCAACCGGGGCGCAGCGCTTCGGCAGCGGCGAGAAAGCTGGTCGGGTCGGCGTAGCTTGTCACTGCATAGCCGTAAGTGCCGAGCAGCAGCGACAGCGCATCGCGGACCGCTTCATCGTCGTCGACCAGGTAGACCGGCGTCTTGATCATCGCGGCGATCCCTTGCGATGGAGCGGCAGGCGCACGGTGAAACTTGCGCCGCCTTCGGGGTTGTTGGCGGCCTCGATGCTGCCGCCGAAGCGTTCGACCAGGGTTTCGCAGAGCGGCAGCCCGAGCCCCATGCCGGTTGGCTTGGTCGAATAGAACGGCTCGAACAGATGCGGCAGCACCTCGGGCGGCACGCCGGGTCCGTTGTCGCTGACCCTGAGGTGGACGTGGTCGGCGTCGGTGCTGATCGCCACGGCGACACGGTCACCACGGCCGGAGGCCCCGATGGCATCGGCGGCGTTGCGAACGAGGTTGTACAGCACCTGTTCCAGCTCGATCGGATCAGCAAGGACGGTTGCCGGCTCGGCCGATGGGGCGATGTGCAGCGCGACGGCCCGATCCCGCAGGTCAGCGCCGAGCAGGCTCGCCACCTCGGCGGCAACCTGGTTGAGATCCGTTGGCTGCGGCGTGGGTGGCGATTTGCTCACATAGGCGCGTAGGCGCCCGAGAATGTCGGCGGCGCGCCGTGCCTGTCGCACATTGGCCTCGAGCACTCCGGCCAGCGCCGCACTGTCCGGTGGGCTGTGCTCGGCCAGCCGCAGGCCCGCCTGGCTCTGGCTCAGCAGCGCGGTGAGCGGCTGGGTCAGCTCATGAGCGATGCCCGACGCCAGCTCGCCCATCGAATTGACCCGCGCTGCATGTTCGAGCCGCAACTGATGTTCCTGCGCCTGCTGGCGCTCGCGGGCCCGCGCCGCGGCGCGGCGCTGCTGCAGCAGCAGGTAGGCTCCGGCGGCGAGGATGGCAGTGGTGATCGCGAATACCAGTAGCGGGCCGAGCGCCAGCACCTGCGGCAAGCTCAGATGCTGCTGCAGGCGCAACGAGAGCGGCTGCGAGGCGCTGGAGACCAGCCAGCTATCGGCGAGCTGGACCTCGCCGGGCCCGGCAGACGGCATCCGATCCTCGACCAGTGGCACCTCTCCCTTGGCCAGGCGCAGCGACAGCCCGGGCGGCAGCTCCGGATCATCCAGCAGGCGAGAGGCATCGATGGTCAGAGCGATCAGGAAGCGGCCGCCTTCGTCCGAGGTTCGCTTCAGCAGTTGGTAGCTGCCCGGGACAATCGCGTCCGCCAGCATGATGGAGGTGCCGCGCGACAGCGACGGAGCCGAACCCGCGTAGAGCTGCAACTGGCCATCAGACGGAGTGCTGCCGCTGACCGCCAGTGTTGCGAGGCTCCCATCCGCCAGCAGAGCGATCGAGGTGATGCGCGGGTAGAAGCGGATGATGCTGTCGGCGAGCTGGGTGAACAATTCGACCGGCGGCGGATCGCTGGCAATCGCCAGGGTCGCAAGGCTGGTGAGGTGTGCGTCGTGCTGGGCGGTGGCCTGGGCGATGGTGCGCTGCAGCTCGGCCCCGCGCCCGTCGAGCTGTCGCTGGGCCTCGGCGATGCTGAACCATGCCGAAAGGCCGGCAAATGCCACAACGCCCAGCAGCCAGATGGCCACGAGGATCCGCAGTGACTTCCGGTCGGCGGCGCGTGAAATGTCATTCATGCCCAGATCTATAGCGGTGCCGGGCGCGGCAGGCGATCCGCAACGCCACCGATCCCGCATCTCGTATCGGACGACCGGATGCAGTATAAGCCGCTCCCCCGGCGCGCGGGGACAATGGAACATCGGGGGCTGAAATGGACGTGCTGCCACTCTCGGCGCTGGGCGAACGCATCATGATCTGCGGGCCATCCAACTCTGGCAAATCGACGTTGGCCGTGGCGCTGGCGAACAAGATCGGAGCCGAGCCGTTCCACGTCGACCTGTTCCGGCACCTGCCCGACACCAACTGGGTGCAGCGGCCGGATGACGAGTTCCGGGCCTTGCACGACGCGGCGATCCTCCGGGACCGTTGGGTGATGGACGGCAACTATTCGAGCCTGATGCCGCAACGCGTCGCTCGCGCCACCGGCATTATCCTGCTCTACGACCACCACTGGGCGAACTTTCGCCGCTACCTGTGGCGCACGCTGTTCCAGAAGAACCGCGTGGGGGCGCTGGCCGGCAACCGTGACAGCCTGAAGTGGGAGATGGTGCGCTGGATCCTGTTCGTGCAACCGACCCGGCGTGAGCGGGATCGCGATCGCGCCCGGGCAGTCGGGCTGCCACTCGTCGAGGTCAACTCGATGCGACAACTGAAGCGGCTCTATGCCGAGTGGGGCCTCGCGCTTCCCTCGCCTCAAGCGGAAGGGCACCGGAAGCCCTAGTGCGCATGGTCGTGGTGCCGATGATCGTCGGCGTAGTGCCGGTGTTTCGAGTCGTCGCCGATCCCGGGATTGAAGCTGTTGGTCGGATCGAGCGTGCGGAAGAACGCCTGCTGTTCGGGCTTTGACGCATAAACGTGGCCGACATTGTGCTCGGCCGGATATTGCGCTCCGCGCTGGTCGAGCACTTCAAGCATGGCGTCCTTCACCCGGTGCGGGTCGGCGCCCTGCTTCAGCACGTAGTCCTGATGGAAAACGTGGCAGAGGAAGTGGCCGTAATAGAGCTTCAGCTTGAGCTGGCTGTCGATTTCGGCCGGGAGCTGCTCGTACCAGTCGTGGTCGTTGCGGCGGAGCGCGATGTCGAGCGCGAGGAGGCCGCCTGAAGTCTTTTCGTGCATCAGCGCATAGCGAATGGCGGCGCCCGCCGCGGCAAAGCGGTGGAGGAAGGCCTGCGCTCCCTCCTTGGGGGTGCAGCGGAAGTATGCGCCATTGGCGCCGTCCGCGAACACCCGCTGCAGCAGCGCTTCGGCTTGGGCAATGCCGTCGCCGGACATGCGGAGCATCAGGTGGTGCTCGTAGCGGTCTCGATAGTCGAGCAGGCGCTGCGGCAGGTGCTCGGGAAACAGCCGGCTCAGCCCCTGCAGCACTCGATCGGAAAGCTGCTTGGGCAGCAGCGGCAGCTTGTTGAGCGTGGCATCGGCCCTGCCCTTCAAGTTGAAGAAGGTCGGCATTACCTCGGTGCCGAAGCGCTGGATGACGAGGAAGGTATCCTTGCCGTGGCTGCGGGCGACGTCGAACATGTCGCGGTGCATGTACTCGCCTGCCACCGGCAGGGCCTCGAGGCTCAGCAGTTCGCGGCGCAACCGGGTCAGCACCGCAACGTCGTTGGTGCCGATGTAGAACACCTGCTCGGCGCCCTGCTTTTCGAAAGTGTCGAGGCGAACGGCGAACACCGCCACCTTGCCGGCGCTGCCGGCGGCCTCGTGCAGGCGCCTGGGGTCGGCGTTGAAGCGGGCAGCCGTCGGCTCGTCGATCTGGCGCACCCGCTCGGCATACTCGCTGTCGGACGCGAGCCCGACATTATGCCGCACATCTTCCGCAGAGTAGCCGCCCGACTGCAGGCGCCCGAGGATCTCCTCGGGGCGGTCGCCGAGCTCGATGCCGAGATGGTTCACCAGCTCCAGCCGGCCGTCGGCGCCGATGCGGGCGAACAGCGAAAGCTCGGTATAGGCGGGGCCGCGGTGCACCAGCGAACCGCCCGAATTGTTGCACACGCCGCCGACGATCGAGGCGCCGAGGCAGGACGAGCCGATCACCGAATGCGGCAGGCGTCCGATCGGCTTCAACAGCTTCTCGAGCTTGTCGAGCGTGCTGCCGGGGAAGCTGACGATCTGCCTGCCGCCATCGAGCAACTGGATATCGGCAAGACGCAACGTGTTCACCACCACCACCGGCCGATCGTAATGGCCGCTCGGCGTCGAGCCCTCGGTGAGGCCGGTATTGGCGGCCTGCATGATGACGATGGCATCGTGCCGTACGGTCGCCTCGAGCACCCGCCACAGTTCCAGGAGCGTACCGGGCTTTGCCACGGCGATGGCATCGCCTTCGCCGGAGCGGAAGCCGCGGCGGTAGCGCTCGGTCTTCCTATCGCCGGTGATGAGGTAGCGGCGCCCAACGGCGGCGCGGAGATCGTCAATCAAGTCTGGTGTGGGCACGTCAGGCAGTCTTCTGTTTCACCAGTCCGAGGCGGATGACGCTGTCTGCGGTGGCGAGGATCGAATCCTTGGCGGAAATGAACTTGCGGCCCAGCAGTTTCTCACCTTTCGAGCCGTCAAACACCTTCTCATTGCCGATGTCGTTGATGATCTGGCGGGCCGGACCGCCGAACGCCGCGATCAGCTTGATGATCCAGTCGGGCACGGTCTTGCTGGTGACGTTCCATTCCGGGTGCGCCGCGCGCAGGATGTTCCCCACTTCCGGGAACGGCACATACTCGGCGGTGGCGAGGTAGCGCTGGCCGATGGTCTCAGGGTTGTCGAGGGCTGCGAGGTGCAGTGCCACCACGTCGCGCACATCGATGATCGAGAAGCCGTTGGACGGCATGGCCGGGGTCGAGCCATTGAGCAGGCCCGAAACCATCTGCAATGAAATGCTGGCGTCCTTGTCGAGCGCCGGCCCGATGATGGCGCCGGGATGCACGGTGGTGAGACCGATCCCGTGCTGCTTGGCGAAATCCCAGGCGAACTGCTCCGCCTTGGTCTTGCCGATGCAATAGGCCCAGGTCCAGCGCATGTTGTCGAGGTTGGTGAAATAGGTTTCATCGTAAACCCGGCGGCCGCTGGTCTGGCCATGGCCGTAGCCAACCGTGGCGATCGACGAAGTCATGATGATGCGCTTGATGCCGGCGGCATCGGCGAAGCGGAACACCCGCTGCGTGCCCTCGAGCGCCGGGCGAATGACGAGGCTCTGGTCCTTGGGCTCGTCGCCGCGAATGGCAGTGGCGATATGCATGACCGTGCCGACGCCCTGCATCGCTTCGGCCCAGCCCTTGTCGTCGAGCAGGTCGGCTTCCACCAGTTCGAGGCGATCGAGGGCGCCCTGCCCCAGTTCGCCCAGCAGCGTCGCCCGGACCTCTTCGGCGCGCCCCAGCGAGCGCACGGTGCCGCGCACGCGGTGCCCGGCCCGCAGCAACTCCAGCACCGTCCATTTGCCGACAAAACCGGTCGCGCCGGTGACGAGGATGAGGCCCTGATCCGACATTTCACTCTCCCCAATCGAGTGTAGCCATTACGGCGTGCATTATGTTTCGTGGTCAAACGAAAAGGCGGCCCGGACAAACCGGACCGCCTTGAACTTTCGTCGCTCGCCTCCGGCTTACGCCGCGGCGGCTTCGTCGTCGTTATCGCGAGCCTGCACCGGACCCGAGTCGAGGCCCTTGGCATCGACGTCGCGGTCGACCAGCTCGATCACCGCGAGGGCGGCGTTGTCGCCATAGCGGAAGCCGGCCTTGAGGATGCGGATGTAGCCGCCGTTACGATCCTTGTAGCGCGGACCGATGGTGGCAAACAGCTTCTGCACCTGGGTCTCATCGCGCATCTGGGCGATGGCCTGGCGACGGGCATGCAGGTCGCCGCGCTTGCCCAGCGTGATCAGCTTCTCGACGATCGGACGCAGTTCCTTGGCCTTGGGCAAGGTGGTCACGATCTGCTCGTGCTTGATCAGCGAAGCCGACATGTTGGCGAACATGGCCTTGCGATGAGCAGAGGTCCGGTTGAGCTTACGGTTCGAATTACCGTGGCGCATTTTGTTACTCCCTAAGGCCCGGGCGTCTCACGACGGGCGGTTAGCGGCTATGTGTTGGCCGGCTTAATAATGATCTTCGTAGCGCTTGGCCAGATCGTCGATGTTCTCAGGCGGCCAGTTCGGCACGTCCATCCCGAGGTGCAGGCCCATCTGAGCCAGCACTTCCTTGATCTCGTTGAGCGACTTGCGGCCGAAGTTCGGCGTACGCAGCATCTCGGCTTCGGTCTTCTGGATCAGATCGCCGATGTAGACGATGTTGTCGTTCTTCAGGCAGTTCGCCGAACGGACCGAGAGCTCGAGCTCGTCGACCTTCTTGAGCAGCGCCGGGTTGAAAGCCAGCTCCGGAACGGTGTCCGCGGCCTTCTCCTTGGTGGGCTCTTCGAAGTTGACGAACACCGACAGCTGGTCCTGCAGGATCCGCGCGGCGTAGGCCACGGCGTCTTCCGGCGAGATGGCGCCATTGGTTTCGACGGTCAGGGTCAGCTTGTCCTTGTCGAGGCTCTCGCCGGCGCGCGTTGCATCAACCTTGTAGGAGACGCGGCGGACCGGGGAGAACAGCGCATCGACCGGGATGTAGCCGATCGGGGCGTCGTCGGGACGGTTCTTGTCGGCCGGGACGTAGCCCTTGCCGGTGTTGACCGTGAACTCGATGTTGATCTCGGCGCCGTCGTCGAGGTGGCAGATCACCAGCTCGGGGTTCAGCACTTCGATATCGCCGGAGACCTTGATGTCGCCGGCAACGACCGCACCCGGGCCCTGCTTGGTGAGGGTCAGACGCTTCGGACCTTCGCCACCCATCTTGAGGGCGATTTCCTTGACGTTGAGCACGAGGTCGGTAATGTCTTCACGCACGCCGGGAAGCGACGAGAATTCGTGCAGGATGCCGTCGATCTGGATCGCGGTAACGGCCGCGCCCTGGAGCGACGAAAGCAGCACGCGACGCAGAGCGTTGCCGAGCGTCAGGCCGTAGCCGCGCTCAAGCGGCTCCGCAACGACCGAAGCCGTGCGCACGCTGTCGCTGCCCGAAACGATGTCCAGTTTGGTCGGCTTGATGAGTTCCTGCCAGTTCCGCTGGATGGTCACGGTGGTGTCCTTTCAAATGGGCGGTCCGCCTAACCGCCTGTCCGCTATGCAATGTACCTATCCCGGCGCGAGGGGCGCGCCGGGAGATCAACCGTAACGGAGGTTAGACGCGGCGACGCTTGCGCGGCCGGCAACCATTGTGCGGGATCGAGGTCACATCGCGAATGCTGGTGACATTGAAGCCAGCAGCCTGCAGCGCGCGAAGCGCCGATTCACGGCCCGAACCAGGACCGCGCACTTCGACCTCGAGGGTCTTCATGCCGTGTTCCTGGGCCTTCTTGGCCGCGTCTTCAGCCGCAACCTGGGCGGCATACGGGGTCGACTTGCGCGACCCCTTGAAACCCATCACGCCCGAGGACGACCACGAGATGGTGTTGCCCTGCACGTCGGTGATGGTGACCATGGTGTTGTTGAACGACGCATTCACGTGCGCAACGCCATTGGTGATATTCTTGCGCTCTTTACGACGAACGCGCGCGACTTCAGCTTTTGCCAATTTGCTTCCTCAGTTCGATATCGACGCTGCCGTAGTTCCAGCAGCTACATCAGGATGGCGGAGAGGTGCTCCGCGACCCCAATTACTTCTTCTTGCCGGCGATCGGCTTGGCCGGACCCTTGCGGGTGCGGGCATTGGTGTGGGTACGCTGACCACGGACCGGCAGGCCCTTGCGGTGACGCAGGCCACGGTAGTTACCGAGGTCCATGAGCCGCTTGATGTTCATCGCCACGTTACGACGCAGATCGCCTTCCACGACGTAGTCGCGATCGATCGTTTCACGGATCTGGATCACTTCAGCGTCGGTCAGGTCGTTCACGCGACGCTCAGCCGGGATACCAACCTTCTCGGTGATTTCCTGGGCGAACTTCGCGCCGATCCCGTGGATGTACTGAAGCGCGATGACAACGCGCTTGTTGGTCGGAATATTGACGCCAGCAATACGGGCCACGTCCGCTCTCCTATAGTCGGCAGCTCACGCTGCCCGTTTGATAACGACAAGGGACCGGAATCCCGCTCCCCACTCTTCGAGGAACCGAATCCAGTCCGTTAATCCATGAGACTGGCGCGGTTCATAAGGGCAAGGTCCGGCAGAGTCAACTGCAGAGCCCCTGCCCCGAGGTATACTAGTTATGCACGGCCCGGCGGATGGCCGCCGTAACGTCGTCGACCGGCTGCATGCCGTCGACCGACTTCAACAGGCCCTTGCCGCGGTAGAACTCAACCAGCGGCGCGGTCTGCTCGCGATAGACGTTGAGGCGGTTGCGAAGCACCTCCTCGTTGTCGTCGCCACGGGCAACGCCGGATTCCTTGGCCCGCTTGGCGATCCGCCCGACGAGCACATCGGCGTCGGCGGTGATCTCGATCACCGCGTCAAGCTGCATGCCCTTTTCGGTCAGCATCGCGTCGAGCGCTTCGGCCTGCGGGATGGTCCGCGGGAAACCGTCGAGCACGAAGCCGGCCTTGCAGTCGTCCTGGTCGAGCCGCTCGGACACGATGCCGTTGACGATCTCGTCGGAGACCAGGTCGCCGCGGTCCATGATCTCCTTGGCAGCCAGTCCCATCGGGGTCTTGGCGGCGATGGCGGAGCGCAGGATGTCGCCGGTCGAAAGCTGCGGGATCCCGTAGCTGTCGATCAGCACTTTTGCCTGCGTGCCCTTACCGGCGCCCGGAGGTCCCAGAAGGATCAACCTCATTTACGCTTGCCCCCAAGGCGCGACCGCTTCACCAGGCCTTCGTACTGCTGGGCGATCAGGTGGCTCTGCACCTGGGTCACCGTATCCAGCGTCACCGTCACGATAATCAGCAGC